>JBFZBV010000520.1:0-3091 GCA_041308285.1 Planctomycetota bacterium
ATACATCCAGCCCGTTCGGCGCCGGTTACCAGGGCCGGGGAATGCATGTCCCCCTCATTTCCACCACCATTGCACGTCCGCCGCCTCGAAGCCGCCTTTCGTTTTCCGGAGCTTCACAATCTGCCCGGCCCCCATGTCCGGACCGAACTCGATTCCGCACCTGACCGCCACCAGGTCGCCTTCCATGCCCACGGAAAGAACCGGATTGTCCGCGGAGAACTTGACCGTGAAGGCGTCCTTCCCCTCGCCTGACGTCTTGACCGGCCCGCTGCGGAGGAAGTCCACGATTTCCGCCAAATCGCTCTCAGCTATCGCGCCGGATGCTTCGAACGGCAAGTCCAGGCCCGAGGGAAGGCGGTTGAAGCCCTTCGCGTCTTTCCCAAGGACCTGGAACCAGCGCGAAACCGCGGCCGCTTTCCCCGCCTCCTTCTCGAAACGCACGGCCCTGCCGGACCGAATCCTGCCGCCCCCCATCGCGGGCTCGCAGTACACTTTCACGGACCCCTTGCGGATTTCGGCGAACCACAGGGGCGGATGCGGGTTGAGCGCGCCGGCGACTTTCCCGCCCAGCTCCTTCGCGTCCGCGAGAGTCAACGGAGGGAAGCCGGACATTGCGAAGTCCCGGACGAACAGGCCGAGATCAGGCCAGTAACCCCAGGCTCCGTTTACCTCGCGGTACAGGCCCGGCGCGACGCGCCCCGACTTGAACGCGTCCGTCAGACGCAGCACGCCCTCGCTGGACCATGAGGGTTCGTCGAACTCGATTCGATCCGGCGCGGCCTGCTCAGGACCGGACAGGGCGATGATGCCCCCGTCCAGGGCAAGGGCGAGCCGGTGGCCGGGCTTCGCCCCGATCCACGCACCGAACGCTTCCAGCCGTTCCTTCCTGATCACCACGGCAAGCGCCTTGGGCCGGTCCGGGGGCACGGCCTGCTCGACAATCCCCTCATCGAAGCCCGGATCCCGGGACGCGACCAGGATGTACGAATCCCCGGGGCCGGTCATCCAGGCGTATCCCTCCGGGGGAGGGAGGGGAACGAGTCCGGACCTTGCAGGCATGCCGGGCATGGGCGTGCCGCCGGCTTCACCGTCAGGCTTCCTCAGATGCTTGGCCTGCAGTTCGGCAGGCGCGGCGAGCAGGAACCGGATGCGGGCCGGCGAAAGCAGGGACATGATGGCAGCGCGTTCCCTTTCCGAGCCGCGCTGCAATCCCTCGATCCGGAATTCCCCGTCTCTGGAGGAGGCCTGCAAATCCGCATTCTCGAGATTGCGCTGGACCGATTCGGAGAAAACCCGGTGGAGGTCCTTCTTCGCGTCGGGGGGCAGATCCTTGTCCAGGAACTCCGTGCGAAGGATGAAAGTGGTCTCGGTATATGTGATCTGGTTGTAGAAGATGCTGTATTTTTCCGGGATGATTGCGTTGACGGCGCGGCAGAGGTTGTCGAACAGCGTCACCACGATGTTGGAGGTCTCCACCTGCGCGGACCGTCCGCCGCCCTTGAACCGGAGGGAGCAGAAGGTCCCGTCCAGGACGTTGCCGTCGTATTTCTTATCGAGCATGAGCACGCCGCTCTGCAGCACGGCGCAGTAGAGCGCCGCCATCTCGGACGGGCCGATCTGGAACGCCTCGTCAAGGAAGATCATGCTGCCGTCGCTCTTGTACTTCCGCGAGCGGGCCTTGCCTCCGGCCTTTATCGAGAGGGCTCCGCGGTTCGTCCACGGCGCCATGCCTCCGTAGACGGCCTCGATTTCGAAATCCTCCGGCACGATGCATGGATTCGCCTCCTCCGCCCCGGCGCAGAGGCGCGGACAGGACGAGGGCAGAATAAGGATAGAGAGGACTGGAGCAAGGAAACGGATGTTTTTCTGAATCTTCATTCAAACCCCCTGCATTCGGGACCGGTCGCATGAGCATGCGATTATATCAGTTCCGGGGGGCAATCGACGGTCCTCTCGCTGAATTGCTTTCGGACGGGGGGGGGCAAGGCCGGCCTCAGGGTTTTCCCAGGCAATCGACACGATGAGGTAGTTGCCCGCGTGCTTTGCCGCGAACTCATCGGCCGTCGCCGCGCCTGTGCTCGGCCGGACGGGCGCGCACAGGCTGCCGCCTTCGGAGCGCGTCAATACTGGTACTGCATCGACACCTGGGTCACCTGAGGAGTCGCAGTCCCGGAGGTCGTGGACAGGTGAATCCGGAACCCTATGAAGCGGAGCCCGTTGAGCGAAGCGCCCGCCTGGGACGCCGGTGATCCGTTGACGTAGCCAGCCTGCGCTCCGCCCAGAGTCACCGTGGCGGTGGACAATCCCGCGGGAAGCGGCTCGGGCGCCGGATAAAGCTGCGTCAGGGAGACCGTCGGCTGGGACAGGATGTCGGGATCAGCGCCGAAGAAATTGACTGCTATTCCGGTCGTAGGCGCGGACGTCGCGTACGATATCGTCGCGCTCGTGTACTGCGGCGCGGAGCATCCGGTGTCGTAGAAGGTGGACTGGGCGAATTTATATGCCCACATTGTATCGTAGACTCCAGTCAAAGAGCGGCCCGGATTGACGGTGACCGACGGCACGAACGTGGCGCCCGACTGGTTCGCGACGGCCGCGTCGATGCGTATCCGGCCGTCGGCAAGCGCGTGGCTGTACGGCGGGTTCGGCTGCGGGCCGCCGCTGCCTCCTCCGGCCGAAGCCGAACCTCCCGAGCCGCCCTGGACGTTCAGCATCGCGCCGCCGGAGGAGTCGAACGTCAGGTTTAGGCCGGCCAGATACACGCAGCCGCCGGCGCCGCCGCCTCCGCCGCCGCCCGAAGCCAGGGTCGCAGCCCCGCCGCCGAACGATCCGCGTGCCTCAATCACCGCACTGGCACCGATGTATATGTTCCTGTCGCAATAAATCTCCAGATATCCGCCTCCGCTTCCGCCCCCGCCCCCACCGGAAGAGGTGCCTGATCCGCCCCCTCCTCCTCCGCCGCCTGCGCCGCCCTGCAGAAGCAGGTCGGCGGCGCTCCCCCAGGCCGATCCGCCCGCCCCGCCCTGGGACGCGCCGGCGGTGAGGCCCTGGGTTCCGGCCGCGGCGCAGGCCCCGCCGCCGCCCCCGGCGC
>JBFZBV010000521.1:0-6967 GCA_041308285.1 Planctomycetota bacterium
CCTCGGTGCGCAGGGCGCTCGCAGATTCGGCGGCCGAGGTCTTCGCGGCGCGCACGGCGGTGCTCGAGACCGCGGCGCTCGCGGATTCGGGCAAGCCCGTGGAGAAGGAGTCCATGATGACCAGGCTCCTCGCCCATGAGCTCATCGACAGGGTTGCGGGGAGGTCCGTGGAGATTCACGGCGGCCCGCTCCCGCACTTCCGCATCTGGACCCGGGAAGGGCCGGGAGGCGGGGAGGCGATGGACCTCCTCAGGCTCGGCATATCGCGGGGCGTAATCAAGGACCTCTAGCCCGGGCGGCCCGCCGGGCGCGCGGATTAGCCCTTCTCCGACCTCCTGCGCCTCGCCTCCAGCCTGGCGACGTTGTACCTGTGCAGGAAAAGGCCCACCGCGAAGTCCGGCCCCCTGGGCTTGCCGAAATCATCGTACTGGACGCCTCCCTCCGCGAGCCTGCGCAGTCTGGCAATCGAGCGGAGCTCCTTGTCGGGCCTGCCCCCCTCCATCCCGCCCGTTCCGGGATCGAGCTTCGACAGGAGGACAAGCTCGCCCCCGTCGAACCATGCCGCGGAGCACGGCCAGCAGAAATCGAGCGAAGTGCCGGCCAGGGCCGGGTAGATCTTCTTGGACATCGCGCAGCCGCAGCGCGGGCAGGCCCGGGTGTCCCCGGTCTTGCCGCCTTCCATCCTCAGGTATTCGACCAGTTCGCCCGGCCTGCCGTCGTCGTCGGTCTCCAGCATCGAGGCCAGCATCTTCTCGAGAAGGGCCAGCGGCACGAAGAGCCCGGAGCAGCTTCCGCAGCGCGGGATGTCGATTCCCCCGAAACTCGCCGAACCGAGTCCGGTTCCGCACTTTGGGCATGCCCCGCCGCCGCAAGCACACCCGGGAACCTTGTCCAGTATGCGGTTGAGATCGAGATCGGCCTTCGCCGTCTCGGCCTTCAATCGCCCGGTCCGATCCCGCAGCATGCGCTTGTCCCTGTCCCTGAGCCGGTAGAACCTGCTTTTCGAGAAACGAATCGAGAAGAGTATGATCACGGGGATTGCGACCACGATGAACACGATCGCGATTTTCCACATGGCTTCCGGGTCCATGGCTGCCCTCCGGGCGGGAGCCGGCCGTGCCGGCCGGTGGCGCGCATCAAAGGGCTGGACCTCCGGCGGGCCGCGGCGGCTCCGATCAAAGCCGCCCGGGGTCGATTATAGCGCATGCAGGGTGAGGCGAAGGCGGAAAACCAGCCGCGGTCCGTTCCGGAGCGGTGTTCCACAGGCCCGCCTCCGCGCGTACAATGCCCCGCATGAATCAGAGCGGAATCGCGCGGGCCGGCGAAGTCCTGGACGGCCGCTACGAGGTCATCTCGCTGCTCGGCGAGGGTGGCATGGGGAGCGTGCTGCTCGCGCGGGACCTCGCCGAAGGGCGCGAAATTTGCCTCAAGGTCCTCTCGGGGAGCCCGGGTGATCCGAACGAGCGGGCGCTCATCGCGCAGGAATTCAGGATTCTGAAGTCCCTGCGCCACCCCAACCTCGAGGAGGTCTACGATTTCGGGACCCTTCCTCCCTCCGGTACGCCGTACTTCACGAGCGAGTACGTCCGCGGGCGGGATCTCTACGCGGCGACAGAGGGAATGGCCCTGGCGGACCTGGCGGGCCTGGTCTCGCAGGCCTGCGGCGCGCTTCAATTCATACATTCACGCGGCCTGGTGCATTTCGACGTGAAGCCGGAGAACATGCTCGTCGACGACTCCGCCCCCGGAGGCCCGAGGCTCAAGCTAATCGACTTCGGACTCGCCTGCGACAGCGCCTCCGGGCCCGGGCGGGTCGTGAGAGGCACTCCGGCGTACATCGCTCCGGAGATTCTCAGGGGCGAGCCCGCGGATCACCGCGCCGACCTCTATTCGCGGGGCGTCACGCTGCACAGGCTGCTCTGCCGGGCTTTCCCCCCCCCCCCCGGCCCGGGCCGGGCCGGCCGGGATGATCGCGCTTCCAGGCCCGACACCGGCGTGCCGGCCGCCGGCTCCCTTGAGCCGGACCCGATGAGGGGCGTCGTTCTCCGCCTCCTGGACCCGGTGCCGGACAACCGGTACGCGGGCGCGCAGGAGGCGATGGAGGACATCTGCCGCGCCGCGGGCCGCGTCCCGGACGCCGAGACTCCGGGGACGGCGGAGTGGAGGATGTCCTCGGGCCGCTTCGTAGGGCGCGCGGAGGAGACCGGTTTTTTCGCCGGCCTGATCGATTCGAAATGCGGCGACGGCATGGTTCACGTCCTCACGGGCGAGGCCGGCATAGGCAAGACCCGGCTCATGAGGGAGATTGGGACGCGCGCGCAGATTGGGGGATGGCGGTTCCTGCGCGCGGCCCCGAAGGAGGAGGGGGGAGATGAGCCCGGCCCGATGCTCAAGGCCCTTGCCGAAGTGGCCCCCGCGGGATTCGCGGCCGACGGGATTCCCGGCGCCGCTCCCCGTCCCGGGGCGCGCTCCGGCGATGCCGATTCGGGCCGCGATGCGGCCGAGGAGGCCGCGAGGTTCAGGGAGGCGGTGAGCGGGATGCTGATATCCGCTTCCCGGGAGAAACCGGTGCTCCTGTTCCTGGACGACGCCCAGTGGGCCGACCGCGAGACCGTCGAGACCATTGCATTCGTGCAGAGGCACCTCGCGATACTGGGCGCCCGGGGCGGAGAGATTCCTCCGCTGCTCCTGTTCGCGGCCGTGAGGGGGGACGACGCGTCCGCGCTGTCGGGCGCGGCGGCGTGCGAGGTGCACCGCCTGTCCGGCCTCGAGCGAGGGGAGATTGAGGCGCTCGTCGCGTCGATCCTCGGGGAATCCGAGGTGCCGAGGCCTTTCGCGGACGGCATCGAGTCGTTCAGCTCCGGAAATCCCCTCTTCGTCGAGGAGGCGCTGAAGGCGCTCGCGAGGAGCGGGGCGCTCAGGAGGTCCGGGAGCCGCTGGATATTCCCTGCGAATCCGCCGGGCGGGCCGGATTTCCCGAACGGGCTTGCCGGGCTGTTCGAGGACTCGGTGAAAGCCGCGGGGCCCGCCGCCCGGCGCGTGCTCGAGGCGCTTTCGGTGTGGGCGAGGCCTGCGGAGGCGGGCGCGGCGGCTGTCCTGGCGGGTGGGCTGCCGCACGAGGAAATCGCGGCGTCGCTGCGCAGCCTCAGGGAGGCGGGCCTCGTCGACCGGACGGGCGGGCCGCGCGGCTGGAAGTGGTCGTTCCGGCACGGCTATCTGAGGGCTTTCGTGAGGTCCCGCATCGAGCCCGGAAGGCTCAGGGCGCTCCACGAGGCGGCAGGCAGGCATCTGGAGGCGGATCCTGCGGCGGGAGCATCGCCGGAAGAGAAGGCCTGGCATCTTCTCGAGGGCGGGGTGAAGGATCCGGGCGTGCAGCGGGCCCTGGAGGCGGGAGCGCGGCTCAGGGGCATTTCCCAGTACGGATCCGCGGCCGCCGTGCTTGCGAAAGCCCTGGATCTCGCAGGCGCCGGCCACCCGCTCAGGCCGGAGCTCCTGATTGAGATTGCGGAGAGCCGGAAGGACTCCGGAGACCACGCCGGGGCATTGTCCTCGCTGGAGGAGGCGCTGCCCCTGCTGGAGGCACGGGGAGCCGAATCGACCGGTCCGCTCGTCGAGACGCTCACGCGGACGGGCGAGATGCTCAGGGCGACCGGCCGGCTGGGCGAGGCGGCCGCGGCATTCGACAGGGCCGATGCGACCGCGTCGGGCGCCGGGATGGAAACGGCTTCCGGGGCGGCCAGGATTGCCAAGGCATGGGTTCTCGTGAACCAGGGCATGATGTCGGACGCCCTGGATCTCGTCAGGCGGACGATGAGGACGAACCGCTCGCTGCACGGCGAGGAGGCCGAGGGCGAGGCCGCGCTGATTTGCGCGAACATCCTCACGAGGATGGGCGACTACGACGGCGCCGACGCCGAGCTCATGAAGGCCCAGCGCGTGTTCGAGAGCCTTCCGGGCAGGCGGAGCCTCTCGACGATACACAGGTTCCGCGGGACGGTCTGCATGCAGAGGTCCAGGCTGGCGGAGGCGGGGAAGCATCTGGAAGCGTCGCTGGCAGAATGCATGAAGTACGGCAGGAGGCGCGAGGAAATGCTCACGATAGAGATGCTCGCGGTGCTCTGCATGCGGCTTTTGAGGCTGGCCGAGGCGTGGGGGCACCTCAGAAGGGGTCTGGAGAGCGCGGCGCTGATACGGCACGAAGTTGGGGAGAACAGGCTGCTGACTCTCCAGGGCATGCTCGCGGGATCAAGGGGCGACATCAGGGACGGCATTGAGACGCTGCGGAAAGTCGTCGAATTCTGGGACGCCCGGGGCATGGCGCACAATCGGCCGATTTCCGAGGGGAACCTCATAGAGCTCGAGGTTTACGCGGGGATGACGGCGGATGCGGCTACGCGGCTGCGCCGCCTCAGGGCCTTCGCCAAGTCCTCGCAGGACTCGTCTCTCCTGGCTTCGACCCTTCGCCTCCTCGCCAGGTATTACCACAGGCGCGGGAAACCCGCGGCGGTCCTGAGGATTCTCGACCTCAGGCTGGGTGATCGCAGGAAGCCCCCGAAGGGGGGAATGGCAGTCTTGCTTTCCCAGAGGGCGCTCTGCCTGGCGCAGCTCGGGAGATTGGAGGAGTCGCAGAGGGAGTCCGCGACCGCGTCCAAGGATTTGGAGGCGTTCGGCGAACCCGAAGCGATGCTCAACTCCAACCTCTACGAAGGGTTGCGGCTGGGCGTCGCCGGGGAATTCGAAGCGTCGGCTGCGCTTCTGGAGGGCGTGGCGCGGCGCGGCGCGGAGACCGGCCACAGGATCGTCGAGGCCTCGGCGCTTGCGGGGCTCGGCGGGTCGCTCCTGCGCGCAGGGGCATACGCGAAGGCGGAGGAAGCCTTCCGGCGTGCGATATCCCTGGCAGGAGCGGTCTCCCTTCCCGTGGAAGGCGCAGCGGCGAGGCTGGGGATGGCCGAGGTGCTCCGCGCAAGGGGCGACGCCGCGGCCGCCCAGGCCGAGATCAGGGACGCCCTGGCCCTTGCGAGGGGGGCGCGCGCATCCGACCTGGTCCGCCGCGCGGAGCGGATGGCGGCCGAGGGAATCGTCGCGACGCCGATTCCTGCGGGTCCGCCCCTGGAGCGTTCCGCGGCTGGATTCTCCCCCGGGCCGCTGGGGGCCCTCCTGTCAATCTTCGGCAGGTTCGCAGGCGCCCACCCGTATCCGGGCATACTCGAGGAGGTCATGGACGCGGCGCTTTCGCTTTCCGGCCTGTCCAGGGGATTCATACTGTCCGGCCCGGAGGAGGGGTTCAGGAAGCTTGTATCCAGGAACGTCGAGGAGGTTCAGGTCGGCGGGACGGACCCGAGCAGGGGCATCGCGCGGCAGGTGTTCGAGACCGGCAGCCCGGTCTACTCGGCGGATGCGGCCGCGGATCCGGCCTTCGCCGGCATGAAATCCGTGCGCGGCCTCGGAATCAGGTCGCTCCTGTGCATGCCATTGCGATCAGCGGGACGGCGAATCGGCGTGGTGTATCTCGACGATCCGGACCGATCAGGGGTCTTCGACCCGGCCAGGCTCGATCTGATTCAGGGGCTTTCAGACCTCGCGGGCGTCGCGCTCGAGGAAGCGCGGCTCCGGACGAAGCTGGAGGAATCGGAGGCTGCGCAGAGCCTCAGGGCGAGGAACTACGAGGAACAGGTCAAGACGCAGGCGCTTGCGCTGGACGAGATGCGGGAGCTGCTGCAGGCGAGGGAAAGGGAGCTCGGGGCAGTGGGGGGCTACGGCGGGATTGTCGGCCGGAGCGAGGCCATGAGGAGGCTGTTCCCTCTGCTTGACAGGGTGGCGGCAACCTCTCTTCCGGTAGTAATCGAGGGGGAGACGGGGACGGGCAAGGAGCTGGTGGCGAGGGCTATTCACGCGCAGGGCCAGAGGCGCGGGAAGACCATCATGGACATCAACTGCGCGGCCATCCCGGAGACCCTGCTCGAGAGCGAGCTCTTCGGGCACGTCAAGGGGGCTTTCACGGGCGCGGACAGGAACAGGAAGGGGCTGATTGAGTCCGCCAACGGGGGGACGCTCTTCCTGGACGAAATAGGCGACATGCCGATGCAGCTCCAGTCGAAGCTTCTGAGGGTGCTCCAGGAGGGGGAGGTGCGTCCTCTCGGGGCCAAGGCTTCGGTCCCGGTGGACGTCAGGGTGATTTGCGCGACGAACAGGGACCTGGCAGCGCTCGTGAAAGCAGGCTCCTTCAGGGAGGACCTGTACTACAGGCTCAAGGTACTGAGCGTCAGATTGCCGCCGCTCAGGGATCGCAGGGAGGACATACCGATACTGGCTGCGGGATTCCTGACTGAGCACCTCAACAGGGAGGGGCGCGAATCGGGGTCCATCAGGATTTCCCCTGAGGCCCTGGAAGTGTTGTCCGGACACGACTGGCCCGGCAACGTGAGGGAGCTCAAGAACCTGATTGAGGGTGCGGCGGTGTTCGTCCAGGGCGGGGTCATCACTGCGGATGATATCAGGAGTCGGATAGGGCTCAAGACGAGGGATTCGGCGGATGAGAAGCGCGACCTTGGGGATTTCAAGCAAGCCAAGGCGGATTTCGAAAAATCCTATGTCGAGAGCCTGCTTTCTGATTCGAATGGAAATGTCGCGGAAGCGGCCAGGAGATCAGGGATAGAGCGGGGATATCTTCATAGAATAATGAAGAAGTACAAATTGCAGGCTGCGGATTTCAAGAAAACAAGGGGAAGGAAGCGCGGCGACCGCAGTGAGCAATAAAGTGCACTGAAAGAGGACGGCATAACTTAATTAACACCAGATAGATATGCAACTGACATCCGATTGCAATCCAAGTAGAGCACTAAAGTACACACTTCTCGCCTTGCGCTGAGAACCCGCCCCGATTACATCACAATCGCAACCCTTTATAAGCCAAGAAGATACGCAAATCCATGGAACCTGCCCGTTGCGGCACGTGAAGTGCAAATAC
>JBFZBV010000522.1:0-3332 GCA_041308285.1 Planctomycetota bacterium
CCGCACCTCGCGGACGAAATCGTGGCCGTGAAGATTCCCACGGACCCGGCTTTCATCGAGAACCTGAAGCGCGAGGGCGTCATCCTCGGGGAATTGAAGGGGGAGCACATCGTCGAGGTCAAGGGCCTCGACCCCTGCGCCGACCCGCCGTACCTGACGATGGAGTACGTGTCCGGAAAGAGCCTGCGCCAGATTCTCGCGGAGAAGAGGAGAATCGCGCACGCCGACGCCGTCGACATAGTGCTGCAGGCCCTGGACGGGCTGGCCTGCGCGCACCGGAGGGGCGTGGTCCACCGCGACATAAAGCCGGAGAACATGCTGCTCACCGAGGGCGGGGTGGTCAAGCTGGCGGACTTCGGCCTCGGCCGGGCGGTGGAGACGACCGCGTCGCTCATGCTCCAGTCCGGGTCCGTGAGGACCGGGGGAGGAGCCGCGATTACGGGCACGCTCAGGTACATGGCCCCGGAGCAGAGGGAAGGCGCGGGCGGCGACTTCCGCAGCGACCTCTATTCCCTCGGCGTCGTCTTCTTCGAGATGCTGACGGGCGAGTTCCCGCAGGGCGCGGAACTGCCCACGGAGGTCAACCCCACGCTTCCCAAGTGGACGGATTTCGTTTTCCAGCGGTGCTACACCCGCCTCGAGAAGCGCTACTCGAGCGCGGCCGAAATGGCGGCCGACCTCTCGAGGCTGTCGAAGCCCGGCATCGTCTACGCCGGCCCCGTGAAGACCGCCAGGGCCGCGGCGCCCGCCGCCTGCGCAGCCGTCAGGGTCCCCGGGCCGGACCGGCAGGCGCAGGCCGCCTTCGGCGTCCCGCGATCGCCGCTCCTGTGGCCCTTCTACGCCATGTACCTCGCGTTCCACGTCCCGGCCCGCGCAATGCAGGAGCTGATAAGGTTCTGCTCCGGCGACCACCCGGAGAAGTCCATGCTCGCGCCTTTCTTCGTGATGTTCCTGGGCCTCTTCGGGATTTCCCTGCTCGGCTCGATTATGCTCAAGGACAGGTGGATGCCGGCCCCGACGGCGGCCGCCACGGCCCGGCCCGAGCGGCCCGCCGCAGGCGAGCTGTCGTTCGCGGAACTGCTCGAACTGCTCGATTCCCCGCAGTGGCGCGGCCCGGCGAGGCAGGAGCTCGTGCGGCGCGGCGGAACCGTGCTCGACGACCTCGACGCCTCGTACCGGGTCGTCAGGGCCGGATACCCGAAGCTCGCCGAGGAGCTGAAATCCGTGATGGATGAAATCGAGGCCGCGCACCGCCGGAGCAAGGGCGGCTCCGGCCGGGGGCGCTGACCCCGGAAGGACTTCGAGATGGCGAAGGTCGACCTGGACAAGTGGATGGCCGACGGCATGACCGTGGCCCTCAGAATCAGGTCCGAGGAATTGAGGGACTTCCTCGGGCTCAACATATTCTCCTCCGGCACGCTGGAAGTGCCGCCGGGCGCGGCGGCCCTCGTCATGCTGGGCCAGGGGAAGACCAGGATGGCCAAGGCCGGGGAGAAGCTGGAAGGGGATTTCGAAATCCTGCTCCTGAAGGACAGGCGGTTCTCGATGAGGGTGGCGGTCGGCGACCTGAGATCCGCGGACGACTACCCCTTCTCGCTGGAGGCCGAGATTTCGGCCGGCGTGGACGTGCTGGGCGAGGACGCGGCGGCGGATTTCGCGCACACCGTCATGGCCGAACTCTCCGAGGCCACCACCGAGACCGTCGAGAAGCTTCTCATGCCCCGCATCGAGGAGATTGCCAGGAACTTCGCGGCCTCGCAGAGCGCGGATGACCTCGCCCGCGGCGACAGGTCCGCGGACGTCGAGAAGGCGCTCAGGTCGGGGCTCCGGAAGCTGTGCTTCGAGAGCGGCATCGACATCGACGACGTGGCGGGCCTGAAGCTCGCCAGCCCCGAGTTCGAAAAGGTCCGCGAAGCCAGGCTCGGCGCATCGATGGAGGAGGAGAGGTCCAGGAGGCTCGAGATAATCAGGCAGGCCTGGGTCAAGGACCAGAAGAACGAGGTGCTGTCGGAAAAGGAGGTCAAGGAGTTCATCAAGGCCCTCGAGCACGAGGGGGCGCTCAAGGAGATAGAGAGGCGCAAGCAGAAGGCCGAGGCCGAAAGGGAGCTCCACGCAATCCTCGAGGAGAAGGAGCGCGCCGAGGTCGAGAACGAAATCAGGAACGCATCCCAGGCCATGGAGCTCCTGGAGAAGGCGGGGTTCAAGAACGTCTTCGAGCGGTTCCTGGAAATCGCGGAGAAGCGCGGCCCGGGCAGGTCCGGCGAGGACCTCCGCAAGGCGCAGGCCCACGGCATCAGGGCGGGGTCGACGCGCAGGCTCCTCGCCGCGTCGGGCGGCAAGGTGCTCGCATTCGACCCGTCCAGGCCCGGCCAGGCCCCGGCGGAGAGCTACGATTTGGCGGGCCTGGGCCTCGGCATGGCCAGGTCGGTCAGGACCGACAGGGTGGACGGCGCGCCGTGCGTGCTCGCGGGCGGCCAGTTCGGCCTGAGCCTCATGTGCGAGGCCGACGGCTTCGCCCCGAGGGTGTTCCGGATTCCGGGCGCGGGGGAGAACAAGGGGGGCGTGAACTCCGCCCTCGTGGCCGGCCGCAGCGTCTTTGCGGCCCATTCGGAGTTCGGAATCATAAGGTGGCCGATTGAAGGCGGCGAAGGGAAGCCGGCGAGGGCGGACCTGACCTCCGGGGAGAACACGGTGCGGGGGCTGAGGCGCGGCGACGACGATACTTTCTATTTCGCCGCAGGCGCGAACGTCTATTCGTTCATAAGCCCTGATCTCGAAGGCACGCCGACCTGCTACGAAGGCGCGGACTCGGCCGTGACCGCCCTGTGGGTCACGAGGGCCGCCGTCTTCGCCGGCACCAAGTCCGGCGAGCTCTTCCGCTGGAAAATAGGCGAGCCCCGCGGCCCCCAGAGGGAAATCCAGAAGGGCGTGGACCCCGTCTACATGATCAAGACCGCACTCGTGGACGGCAGGCCCTGCCTGCTCGTGGGCTGGAAGGGCTACGGCGTCCTGGCCAAGGTGCTCGAGACCGACAGCCAGGTGCAGTTCCTCTCCGACGCCAGGATAAGGTGGGTCGACGGGGAGTCGGACTACGTGTTCGGCGTGGACCGCGAAGGCAGGCGAATCCTCGTGTGGAAGACCGCGGACAAGTCGAAGAGGCACCTCGAATTCGTGACCGACGACAGGATTCAGGACATCTGGGTCTGGCGCGACGAGCAGGAGCCTTCGGAGGGCCCTGGGAGCCCGGAGGCCGGGGCCGGCGCAGGCGGCGTTGAGGTCGCGTCATGATATACAGGCGGCTTCGTGAGGGCGACAGGGCGGGCGAGTACATC
>JBFZBV010000523.1:0-4615 GCA_041308285.1 Planctomycetota bacterium
GTACGAAAACGTGGACGGGAACGAATACGCGGCATGAAAGCACGAGTACGGGATAGCAGGTCCCGCGGTGAAAACGACCGACGATACATCCAGGAAAATCAGGTCGCCCGCCGCCCGAAGAATCCGGGCGCAGAGCTCCGGTTTCCCTTGCCCGGCGGGTGCGCGGAGCCGGCATGACCGCGGGGGTCACTGCATTTCGGCAGGCTGCCGGATTTGGTTCTCCTTTTCGGGGAAGAAGCGCTCGAGGTTCGTCGGCTGGTCGATGTCGAGTCCCTTCTCGGTCCCGACGCAGGCCGCAATCAGCTGCACGGGCAGCGCGGCAAGGAGAGGGGAGAGCACCTCGCCGCACCTGGGCACGAAGATGCACGAGTCGGCGATTTCGGGCAGGGTCGAGTCGCCCTCGGTGCCTATGGCCATGACTCGGCCCCCGTGCTTCTTCACCTGCATGATTCCGTCCATGACCGGGGCGTAGCCCCTGCCCTGGATTGCGAGGGCCATCACGGGCCTCTGGCGGCCGATGAGGGTGAGCGCCTGGTGCTTGATTTCGCCCACCGAGATGCCCTCGGCGTGCATGAGGCCGAACTGCTTCATCTTGAGGGCGGCCTCCAGCGCCGTGGGGTAGTTGAACCCGATGCCCGTGAAGAACATCGACTTCACGGACTTGAGCGACTGGGCGGCCGCGCGGATGCTGTCCTGCTTCTGCAGTATGCCGGCCATCTGCTCGGGGATTTTCCGGATGCCCCAGATGAGCTCGCGCTCGGGAACCCTGTTCAGGGTCTTGAGAGCCCTGCCCAGGAACATCGCGAAAAGGATGAGGGTCGCGACCTGGTTCGTGAAGCCCTTGGTCGTGGCGATGCCGACCTCCGGCCCTGCCATGATGTCCAGCTTGACGTCCGCGAGGTCCCAAAGCGGGCTCTTCATGGCGTTGCACATCGCCAGGACCCGGCCCCCCCTCCTCTTCCACTCCTTGACCGCGCGAACAGTGTCGCTGGTGAACCCCGACCTCGAGAGGGCCACGAGCAGCGTGTTCTCCCCCACCACGGTGTCGAAGCCAATCATGCCCGACGCGACCGTTGCCGAGGCCGGGACGCGCGCTATCTCCTCTATCACGGTCTTCCCGGCGAGCGCCGCATGGTAGGACGACCCGCTCCCGATGAGCTTGACGTGCTTGATTGCGGCCACTTCGTCCTTGGGCAGCCCCAGGTTGCCGAACCTCACCCCGGCGGGTCCGATTCGGTTCGAGAATGCCCTGCGCACGGCGAACTGCTGCTCGTCAATCTCCTTCATGCTGAAGGACGGGAATCCCTGCCGCTGCGCCTGCGTGAGCGTCCAGTCGAGGGTCCTCGGCGCCGCGGAAATGAGGTCTCCCGTGCGGGAGAATATCTCGGCCTTGCCCGCGAAGACGCGAACGACCTGCCCCGACTCGACCTTCAGTATCTCCCTCGTGTGGGCGATTATCGGGGTGTACTCCGACGAGACGATGTGGAACCCCTTGCCGATGCCAACGAGCAGCGAGCTGTCCTGGCACGCGCCGATTATCGAGTTGTCCGCCCTGGCGTCGAGAACGAGGAAGGAGAAGCTGCCCGAGAGCTGATTCAGCACCTCGATGAAGCCCTCCATGAAGCCGTTCTCGCCCTCCGAGTCGAGCAGGTGGGCTATCACCTCGGTGTCGGTCTGGGACCTGAACTTGTGGCCCTCGGCGACGAGCCTCCGCTTGACCCTCTCGTGGTCCTCAATCATCCCGGTGTGGACCACGGCGATGTCGTCTCTGCAGCCGAGCTGGGGGTGGGCGTTGGGCTTGCTCACGTCGCCCATGGTGGCGTACCTGAGCCCTGCAATCCCGGCCTTGGCCTTGAGGCCGAGCCGGTCTATGCGCGAGGCGAGGAGCCTCACGGACCCGACGAGCTTTTCCGTAACCAGCCCGTCGCGGCCCACCACGGCGATGCCCGCGGAGTCGTATCCCAGGAACTCCATGCGGGAGAGGCCCTGCAGGAGCGTCCCCGGGATGTCCTTCATGCCGATGCAGCCTACGATGCCGGACATCTCTGCGCCCTCAAGGCAGCGCCGCTAGCCGGCGGCCGAGGGAGGCGCATCGCCCTGCCCGGCCTCCTCCGGCATGGGTTCGGCCGGCGCCGCCGGCGGGGCTTCCTCGGCGGGCGCCTCCTCGGCGGGCGCTTCCGCAGGGGCGGCTTCCGCAGGGGCGGCTTCCGCAGGGGCGGCTCCTTCGACCGGCGGCTCCTTGCCCTCGAGCGAGAGCCCTATCTTGCGCTCCGAAGCGTCGACCCTGAGGATTCTCACCTCCACGGTCTCGCCCACCTTGAGGACTTCCTCGGGGTTCTTAACCTTGTGGTCGGCGAGCTCGGATATGTGGAGGAGCCCCTCCAGGTCGTCCTCCAGTTCCACGAAGGCGCCGAAGTTCGTGAGCTTGGTCACCTTGCCGCTGACCACGTCGCCCGAGTGGAACTTCACGGGGATGGCCTCCTCCCAGGGGTCCTGCTTGAGCTGCTTCAGCCCGAGGGCGACCCTCTTGCGGTTCTGGTCCACCGACAGGACCACGGTCTCGAGCTGGTCGCCCTTCTTTATCATCTCGGACGGGTGGCTTATCTTCTTGGTCCAGGACATGTCGGAGATGTGCAGGAGGCCGTCGATTCCCTCCTCGATTTCTATGAACGCCCCGTAGTTGGTCAGGTTCCGCACCTTGCCGTCGACCTTGGTCCCGGCCGGGTAGTTCTGCTCGACAAGCGACCACGGGTTGATTTCGGTCTGCTTCATGCCGAGCGAAATCTCCTGCTTCTCCTGGTTTATGTCCAGCACCACGACGTCCACCGAGTCGCCGATGTTCACAATCTCCGACGGGTGGTTCACCCTCTTGGTCCAGGACATCTCGGAGATGTGGACGAGCCCTTCGATGCCCTCCTCGAGCTTGACGAAAGCCCCGTATGACATGACGTTGACGACCGTCCCCCTCGCCCTCGTCCCGATGGGGAACTTCACGTCGATGTCCTTCCACGGGGATTCGCTCTTCTGCTTGAGCCCCAGGGCGATTCTCTCCCTCTCCTTGTCGACCTTGAGAATCCTCACTTCGACCTCGTCGTCGATGTTGAGCATCTCGGAGGGATGGTTGATTCTGCCCCAGGACATGTCGGTGATGTGGAGCAGCCCGTCGATGCCGCCGAGGTCGATGAAGGCGCCGAAGTCCGCGATGTTCTTCACCACGCCCTTGCGGGTTTCGCCCTCCTGAATCTCCTCGAGCAGCTTCTTCTTCTGCTCCTCGCGCGCGCGCTCGATGAGCTTGCGACGTGAAACGACTATGTTCATCCGCTGCTTGTCTATTTTGATTATCTCGCACTCGACGTCCCTGCCGATGTACTCGGAGATGTCGCCTGTGCGCCGGATGCTCACCTGCGAGGCGGGCAGGAACACGGGCACCCCGATGTCCACCAGGAGCCCGCCCTTGATCTTCCGGATTACCTTCCCGGACACCGTGTCCCCCTCCGCCTTCTCGGTTATTATCCGCTCCCACCCGCGGATCCGGTCCGCCTTGCGCTTGGACAGCTTGAGGAGCCCGGCTTCGTCCTCCACCTCCTCGAGCAGCACCTCGATGCTGTCGCCCGGGTCGATTTCGTCCGGGTCGTCGAATTCGTTCTTCGGGATGACCCCCTCGGATTTGTAGCCCACGTCGACGATGACCTCGTCGCCGATTACGTTCACGATGCGCCCTTTGAGGATGCAGTCGACCTCGAAGTTCTGGATGGAGTTCTGGTACAGGACCTTGAGCTCGTCCTCGGTCTTGCCGCCCAGCGCCTCGAGCACCACCTTCTCGATTTCCTCTTCGGTGAGACCCGTGAAGTCCAATATCTCCTTTTCAAGCATGTTCGAATGTCTCCCAACCCGGTGTCCCGGAATCGTTGAAAAAAGGCCATGGGCCATGCCCCCCGGGACCGTCCCGGGGGCGCTGTGCCCGGATTCGCGTCGTTCCGGCCGGAAGGCGGCTAGCTGCGCACCTTCCTGAGCCTCTCCATGAGACCGTCCATCGCCGATTTGACCTGCGCCTGGACCTGTTCGCCCCTGCCGGGCGCCACCGGCCTGCCGAAGGCCACCTTCACCCCCTGGAACGGCGAGAAAAGCTTCTTCTGCCTCGGCCAGGCCCTGAAGGCGCCTTCAATCACCACAGGCACAATCGGGACCTTCGCCTTCCTGGCCATCAGGAATATCCCGGACTTGAGTTCCCCGATCGAACCGTCGGAAGTGCGCGTCCCCTCCGGGAACACGACCAGGAGCGCGCCTTCTTCCAGGGCCTCGATTCCCCTGGCCAGAGCCTCCCTGTCGGGCTTGCCCCGCTCGATGGGGATGCTCCCGAGCGAAATTATGAGCTTCGCGAACAGCCGGTTCTTGAACAGGCTGCTCCTCGCGAGCTGCCGAATCTGCCGCCCCAGTGAAAGGCCCACGAGAACCGGGTCGAAGAAGGACTGGTGGTTCGAGGCCAGCAGAGCGCCGCCCTCGGCCGGGATGTTGGCCCTGCCGAAGACCCTGAACCTGAAGAAGACCACGAAGAACACGATGCTCAGGAACTGGCAGAACGCGTACCAGGCGAAACCCCGTTCTTTCAGCAACC
>JBFZBV010000524.1:0-4098 GCA_041308285.1 Planctomycetota bacterium
CTGGAATCCCATACAGGTTTTCATGTTCACCTCCTTAATGGACGGCCTCCATCGGCTGTCCTCGCCATATAGGGACAGCCGATGGGGGCCGGGATGGAGGTGAACATGCGGGCATTCCAGGTGCGGGGCTTTTGACTTGCGGCTCGTGCACGGGCCGTGCCCGAGGAACGAGGGCGCGGCGCGTGCCGAGCAAATCAACTATTCCGCGCGCGACTCTTCATCGCAGGCGGGTTTGACACTCCGCTCCGCCTTCGGTTAAACTGCCTTTTCCCGGGCTTTCCGGCCCCGGCATGGCGTCCGGCGCGTCCGCAGGCGCTCTCGGCCTCCGCAGGCCCGCCTTCCCGGCGCGCTCCCCCCGGGGCTTTTGGGCCAGGATACCATGAAGCCGGTCGAAATCAGAGTGGACCCTCTTCAACCCCGGACGGACGACCTCGCCCGCGCGGCGGAAATCGTGGCCGGGGGCGGAATCGCCGTCTTCCCGACGGAGACCGTCTACGGAATCGGCTGCTCGGAGTCGAACCCCGATGCGGTCGGAAGAATCTACCGCCTGAAGGGCAGGGACGAGTCCAAGCCGCTCTCGCTCTACCTCGAGAGGCCCGCGGACCTCTACTCCGCCCAGGCAGGGGTGCCCCCCCAGGCGGTGCGGCTGGTCAACGCCTTCTGGCCCGGGCCCCTCACAATCGTCACTCAGCGGCCCGGCGGGCCCCTCCGCGGGTATCGCTGCTCGTCGAACGTCGTCCCCGGGGCCATCGCGTCTCTGGCCGGCGTGCGGTTCGCCGGCACGAGCGCGAACAAGTCGGGCGGGCCCGAGCCCCGTAGCGCCGGAGAGGTGCAGGACGACATCAGGGCGGGCTGCGACGTTTTCATAGACGGAGGCCCGGCCCGGATCGGCAGGCCGTCCACAGTCGCCAAGGCCCTTGCCGGAAGCGTGGAAATACTCAGGGAAGGCGCGATTTCCGCCGGCGCGGTCGGATACTTCGACTACTTCATGGTGCTGTTCGTCTGCACCGGGAACACCTGCCGCTCCCCGATGGCGGAGGCGCTGCTCAGGACGCGCGCGGCCCAGGCGCTGTCGCTCCCGGAATCCGCACTCGAGGACGCGGGGATAGTCATCAGGTCCGCCGGCGTGCACGCCTTCGGCGGAGGACCCGCCTCGGAAAACGCCCTGCTCGCCGCGCTGGAACGCGGCGCCGACCTGTCGGACCACGACACAAGGCCCGTCGACTGGAAGGAAGTCATGGAAGCCGACATGGTGCTGGGCATGACCAGGACGCACGTGGAGCATCTCAGGGCCCGTTCCGGCCGCTCCGGCGGCAACATCGCGCTGCTCGACCCGGAGGGCGGGGACATAGCCGATCCCATAGGGGGCGACCTCGCGCTGTACAGGTCCGTCGCGGCCAGAATCGACGGCATGCTCGGCCCCATCGAGGAAGCCGTGGCGCGCTGGTTCCGGAAAAAGGCGGATAGAAGGCCGCCGGACGGGCCCCAGATTGCATGATAACGGGTGCAGATTGACTGAGACGCGTTTTCGGGCCCGAGACCGCCGGCGAATTCCCGAAAACGCCGGAAGAGCCGGGAATGTTCTTCGCTTTCCGGCGACGGCAGAAGGGCCGCGAATCGAAGGGCCCTGCGGAGGAAAGGATGAAAATCGCGTTCGGATCGGATCATGCGGGCTTCGAGGCGAAGCAGGCCCTGAAGTCCGACCTGGGGAAATCGGGGCACGAGATTGAGGACCTGGGCACGCACGGCCCCGATTCGGTGGACTATCCCGATTTCGCGCTGGCCGTCGGCCTCGCGGTCGCGAACGGCGAGGCGGAATGCGGGATACTAATCTGCGGGACCGGCATTGGGATGTCCATGACCGCGAATCGAATCCCCGGAATCAGGGCCGCGGTCTGCCACGACGAGTTCACCGCAAGGATGAGCCGCGAGCACAACGACGCCAACGTGCTCTGCCTCGGATCGAGGGTGCTCGCCCATGCCGCGATGACGAGAATCGCGCTCGCATTCATCTCGGCCCGGTTCGAAGGCGGCAGGCACGGCCGCAGGGTGTGCAAGATGATGGAGACCCCTGAAAAGGCCAGGGGCGGCCCCTCCTGCTAGCCTGGCCCGTCCGCCGGTTCCCCTGCGCGCGGATTGAATCCCTTCGCGGGTGCGCGCGGGCCCGGAGGCCCTGCTCACAGGAACTCGAAGAGCCTCCTGCCGCAGGCGGGGCAGTCCGGCGATTTGGCCATCTGCGCCTGCCTGAAATCGCCCGTCCAGGCGTCGAAGCTCATCAGGAGCCCCCATTCGGCGCTTCCGGTGGCCATGAACCGTATCGCCTGGGCCGCCTGCATGGACGAAGCCGCCGAGACTGCGGCATTCAGCACACCGACCTCCCTGCAGCTCCTCATCGACCCGGCCGCCGGGGGATCCGGGAACACGCATCGCATGCACGGGCCGGCCGACGGGTTCACCGCCATGCACACCGCCCTGGTCTCGATTGCGCCGGCGTACACCCACGGGATGCCCGCCTTCACGCAGGCGTCGTTGACGAGGAACCGCGACTCGGCGTTGTCGGTCCCGTCGAGCACGACCGTCGCGCCCGAGACCAGGGCTTCGATGTTGCCCGCCTCGGCCCTGGCGCGCACGCCCTCGACCCGGATGAACGAATTGGCGTCCGTCAGCCTCCTCGCCGCGGCGAGCGCCTTGGGCGCGGCGGCCCTCGCGTCGTCCTCGATGAAGAGGGCCTGCCTGTGCAGGTTGACCTCTTCCACCACGTCGGGATCCACGAGCCTAATGTGTCCCACCCCCGCCCGCGCGAGGAGCGCCGAGGCCCCGCAGCCCAGCCCGCCGCAGCCTATGATCACGGCGGTGCTCCTGCCGAGCTTGTCCTGCCCCCCGGCTCCGAAGACGCCTAGAACCGCCTGCCTCTGGTATCTGTCGTGGTGACCGGCCATGAACCGTCTCCGCCGCGCCGCCCCAAGGCCCCTCACGGGCCAGGGCAGGCCGACATTCTAAGCCGCTTCGACCCCGTTGCGCAATGGCGCAGCATGCTCCCCGGCGTGCGGCAGACGCTGGAAAAGCGGTCCGGACCGGGCTAGACTCCGAATCCCGGCCGAAGGCGGCAGGCCGAATCCGGCCCTTTCATAGGAGCGGCGCAATGAGACCTGAAGGGGTGGGGCGCCGGGCGGCGGATTTCGTCGCGCGCCACAGGGCAGCCGTGGCGGCGGCGACGCTGGCCCTCGCGGCCCCATTCGCCCTGTTCGTTCCCGGGCTCGACATCAACAACTCCTCGGACATCTGGTTCGGCGAGGACAATCCCGACTTCCTCAGGTACAAAGGGTTCCTCTCTGAGTTCGGATCGGACAATCTCATCGTCGCGGCTTTCACTCCGGACGACCTCTTCGCGCCGGAATCGCTTCAGAAGCTCAAGGCGCTCACGGACGCCGCAGCCTCGGTGGAGAACGTGGAGAAGGTCCAGAGCCTCGCGAACTTCCCGGTCATGAAGCCCGCCGGACCGCTTTCAGTCCCCGGCCTTCTCCTCGACCCGCCTCCGACCTGCGCCGCGGAAGCCCGGCGCGCCAGGGCCGCCGTGCTGGGAAGCGGGCTGGCGCCGGGCCGGCTGGTCTCTCCCGACATGGGCACGGCGTTCATGGTCGTGAAGCTCGGGCGCATGGGCATATCGGGCAAGAAGAAGGCGATAACCGGCGTCAGGGAGGCTTTCGCTCGCGCAGGCGGCGGGCGCATCCGGATGTCGGGCATTCCGATTCTGGACGCGGAGTTCGACCGGCTCACGGCCAGGGAGAACAAGATCTTCATACCGATTTCGCTGTTCATCGTCCTTGCCGTGACGCACATCCTGTTCCGGTCCGTGCTCGTCACCGCGGCCTGCGCGGCGCTGATTCTCCTCAACCTCGGGGTGTCAGTGGGCCTGTTCGCCGCTTTCGGAAGGACGTTCAACATAATGACGTCCCTGGTGCCTCCGCTTCTCGTCACCATCAGCATAGCCGTGGGGATTCACATCCTGAGCCAGTACTCCGACGAGCTCCGGTCCGGCAAGGAGCGAAGGGAGGCGATGGCCGGGACGATCCTCAAGCTGTTCCGGCCCTGTTTCTA
>JBFZBV010000525.1:0-9398 GCA_041308285.1 Planctomycetota bacterium
CATCCGAGCTTCTCCGGCGCCTTCTCGTTCCATGCAAGTCGTGTACGTGTACGAAAACGTGGACGGGAACGAATACGCGGCACGAAAGCACGAGTACGGGATAGCAGGTCCCGCGGTGAAAGCGACCGACGGCGCATCAAGGGAAACCCAGGTCGCCCGCCGCCCGAAGAATCCGGACTCTTCTACCATAACCCGGACGAGCCGGAACCAAATAAGCAGGGCTCGCCCGGGTTATACACGCGCCGCGCCCGCAATCCTCTTGCGGTCAAGGCAGGGGCGGCGCGGGGCAGGCGGAGGCGCAGCGGAGCGCCGTTCGAAGTTGACACGGCAGCGGCGCGGCGATAGATTCACCTTTTCTCTTCCCGGGTCGACTTGCTGAAGGAGACCAAGATGAAGGAAATCCTGAAAAAGGCCATAGCCGGGTCCAAGGCGGCGTTCATCGACGCGAGGCACGAGAGGACCGAGTCGATGACGATTGCATTCAACAAGAAGGACATCAAGAACATATCCTCCTTCGTCATCGAGGGCGGGCACGTGAGGGCGCTCAAGGACGGCGGCATCGCGTACCTGTGCTTCACCGACATCGGCAGGATTGGCGAGGTCATCCCGCGGTTGGAGAGCCAGGCCTCGGCTATCGGCAGGTACGCCAAGGTGAAGGACGGGCTGGCGAAAATCAAGCCCGTCAAGGCCGACGTCAAGGCCGCGCCCGCCAAGGATCCGAGGAAAATCCCCTTCGAAGCCAAGAAGAAGCTCTGCGAGGAGTACATCGACCTCATCATGTCGGTCCCGGGCGTGACCTCGACGAACCCGTCCTACACCGAGAGGTTCACGGTCGAGTCGTACGTGAACTCGGACGGCACGGAAATCACGCAGGAAGTGCTGCTCTGCCGCATCGGGGGCACGATCATCGCCCAGGACGGCAACAGGGTCGAGATGAACTCCTTCTCAATCGGCTACGACCAGGACTTCGCGAAGCTCGAGAACCGCCACGACTGCATCGAGAAGCAGGCGAAGATTGCCACTGAGATGGTGAAGGCGGAGTTCATCAAGGCCGGCCGGTACACGGTCGTGTGCAACCCCGACCTCGGGGGCATTTTCACGCACGAGGCCTTCGGCCACCTGTCGGAAGCAGACGACGTAGTGAGCAATCCTTCGCTGCAGAAGGAGATGAAGCTCGGCAGGGAGCTCGGGAGCAGAATCCTCAACATCTCGGACCAGGGCAACTTCCCCGGCGCGCCCGGGTCCTATCCCTTCGACAACGAGGGCATTCCCACCGGCAAGACGCCGCTCATAAAGGAAGGCGTCCTCGTGGGGCGGCTGGTCTCGAGGAACACGGCCTTCCACCTCGGCGGGACACCCACGGGCAACTACCGCGGCAGGGACTTCCGCATAAACCCCATCATCAGGCAGTCCAACATCTTCATTGAGGCGGGCACTACCGCCTTCGAGGAGATGATCGACTCCATCGACGACGGGTTCTACCTGTGCGGGGGGAAGGGCGGGCAGACGATGGGCGACCTCTTCACGTTCGGCGCGTGGTACGGGTACAGGGTCGAGAAGGGGAAAATCGGGAAGATGGTCACGGAAATCAACATCTCGGGCAACGTGTTCAACACGCTCAAGAACATAACCGCCGTGGGGAACGACTTCGTCATGGGCGAATGGGGCGGGTGCGGGAAGACCCGCGCGGGGATGTACAACATGCAGATGATTTCCAAGTCCGGAACCGGAAGCCCGCACATAAAGATCGAAGACGTAGTGATAGGAGGGAGATAACTTGGAAAAGCTCCTCAAACTCGCCATGCAGAAGGCCGATCAGGCGGAAGTCATCCTCCTGGAGAAGAACACAATCCCCGTGAACTCGTACAACTGCCGCATCATGGACGTCATCGAGATGGACTTGAAGGAGGTGTGCCTCCGCGTAGTGAAGGACGGAAGGCTGGGCATGGCCACGGGGAGCCTGCTCAGCGACAATTCCGTGCTCGTGGAGAACGCGCTGAGGGCCGCCCGCTTCGGCTCCAAGGTGGACTTCAAGTTCCCCGCACGCACCAACACCGAAGTGGCGCAGATTTACGACGAGCGCCTCGCGCAGATGACCGGCGAGGACATCACCAGGGACGCGGCCGAGGTCGTGGACAAGATAAAGGCCCGCAACAAGACGATGATGGTCAACCTCTACTTCGAGAGGGTGCTCAAGAAGATGACCGTCCTCAATTCCGCCGGGCTCCACGCCTCCTACAGGCAGACCCTGTACACCGGATGCCTGCTCCACATGTTCCACGGCAGCAAGGAGGGCATCAACAAGGAGATAGTCGAGTGCCGGTACTTCAAGTACCCGGACGAGAAGATAGACGAGCTCATCGGCGAGGTCGCGCAGACCAAGAAGAACATCACCGTCCCCACCGGCAAGCTGCCGGTGATATTCAAGCCTTCGGCCACGTGGTCGATTGTCTTCAGGCTCCTCGTGGGCGTGAACGGCGACAACATCCAGCAGAAGACCTCGCCGCTGCGCGACAAGCTCGGCCAGAAGATTTTCCCCGAGTTCCTGACCTTCACCGACGATCCCACCAGGCCGTGGGCCCCGGGATCGGTCCCCTTCGACGACGAGGGCGTGGCGACCGCCAGGAAACCCATCGTCGAGAAGGGCGTGCTCCGGAACTTCATATACAATCTCGCCGCCGGAACCGCGGCCGGAACGGGATCGACGGGCAACGCGTTCAAGAAGACGACCTGGGACACCGGCGTCGAGTACCCGCCGGCGATTTACTTCACGAACCTCGTGATGGAGCCGGGCGGCATGAAGTTCGAGGACATGGTCAAGGAGATCGACCTCGGCGTCGTAATCACGGACGTCATAGGGTTCCATTCGGGCAACATGCTCCAGGGCGAGTTCTCGATGAACGTCGGCATCGGGACGGTGGTCAAGAAGGGCAAGATAGCAGGGCGCGCCGTGGACACCATGGTCGCCGGGAACGTCTACGAGGACTTCTTCAAGATCAAGGCGCTCAGCCCCGAGGTCGAGTACAACCCATGGGTCTACTCGCCCTACATGTACTTCTCGGAGATGAGCGTGTCGGGGAAGTAGCGGGCAGGCTATAATGCAGTCATGAATCCGGAACAGGGGCTCGACGCCATCCTTCCCGAGCTGGACAGGTTCTTCATGGGCGAGTCGTCGGTCCACAGGCTGCAGGATCTCGCGGATGTAATCGCCCTCATACGCGCGAACCGGCTGGATTCCGCGTTCTCCTCGGAACTCAATCCCTGGGTCAGGGCGAAGTTCGCGGAGATGCTCGCCCTGGCCGCCGCGCCTGACGGGCCTGCATGAAAGGCCGCCGGTGAAGCTCGACGATCCCGCGGTCACCAGCGCAGTGTTCCACCCCAGGGCCGAGAGCCGAGGCTTCCGGCCGACCGGAATCCAGACCTCCACGGACTGCGGGGGCGTGCGGATTTGCGGCCACCTGCACCCGGGCGGGGACGGATCCCCCCTGCTGATTTTCTTCCACGGGAACGGGGAAACCGCTTCCGACTACGATCCCGTCGCGAGGCTCTTCACGGAGTGCGGGGCCTCGTTCTGGGCGGTCGACTACCGGGGTTACGGCCGCTCCGGCGGGTCGCCTTCCTTCCCGGCGCTGTTCGGCGACGCCGAATCGCTGCTCTCGGACGCCGGTCGGATAGGCAGGGACGCAGGAAGGGCGTTCGGCCCGGTGATTGCCATGGGCAGGTCCCTCGGGAGCGCCCCGGCGATACATCTCGCCTCGGCGGGATTCGGGAACGTCGCGGGCCTGGTGCTGGACAGCCCGTTCGCCGACGGCCCCGGCCTCATCGCCAGGATTGGAGGCCCCAGGCTGGGCCCACGCGACCTCGGAGGGTTCAGGGACAACCTTGACCGAATGGCGGACGTTACCGTGCCGGTCCTCATCATCCACGGCACGGACGACTGCATCATCCCGTTCTCCGAGGCTGAAGCCCTTCTGGGCGCGTGCCGCTCCGCGGAGAAGCGCCTGGTGCCGATTGCCGGAGCGGGCCACAACGACCTTCTGTCGAGGGCCTTCGACCTGTACTTCGCGGAAATCAAGGAACACGTCGCGCTCTGCTCGAGGTCCTACTGAGCCGCAGGCGGAGCAGATTGGGCACCATGCCGAATCCTGTCGCGTCAGCGCTCAATCCATCCGATAACGGCAGCCAGCCAGTCGGTGTCGATGGTGGTCCATGTCTCCGCGGCCGAATTCCAGACCTTGACCCCGTCGGGAGATCCGCAATTCGGGTTCGGCTCCTTTCCGAAGGCGACTGCGATGCATCCCTCGCAGGTCGCGGCTGTCCAGGCGTGGCATTCGAATCTGCCGATTTCCCTCGCGCCGAAGCGAACGGACCTTGCCCCTTTCCCGTCCGGGACGATCTCGATGGCAAAGGAATGACCGGCAGAAGAGAACGCGCAGGGGCGGGCGCGCCTGCCTTCGAGATCTACCTCGAAATCGCCGGCTGCGCACCGGTAGATTATGCAGCCTTCGGGATCCCGGCGGAAGGACGCGTTCCCGATCGCAGGAGGGACGTTCTCGATGACCGCGACCCGGACCGGGTGCTCCTCGCGCAGGTCACGCCGGAAGATGGCGACCGTCGAGCGCCCGCCTCCAGCCCTCGTCGAATCGCTTTCCGGAACAGGGAGGGCTCGTACGCATGCGAAGAGAAAACACGTGTCGTCGATCCAGGACAGCGGAACATCGGGCATTTCGCTCGACCAGGGCGATTGAATCGTTCCTTCCCCCGCATCCCGCTCGATTAGGCGGCTTCCCGCCTTCGAATCCCTGAGAAATATCCGAATCGGGCGGCGCTGGACGTCCGAATCGAGGAAGAGCAGGCGGTTCGGGGAAGGCAGGCCGGGCAGAGGAATCAGCCCTTCGCCTTGCGGAGTTTCCCAAGCACTCCTCTCGAAATTCCAGATCATGTACCGCCGCCCCCTTTGCGATCCCGCGAGAAAGACGGGGTTCTCCCCCCGCGCACCGACGAACTCACAGGCCTCGTCCGTAAGCACTGTCCCCGCCATGGCGTCGATAATGGCTCCGCCCCCAGTAATCACGTACCGATTCCGTAAAACCAGGTTCACGCCCAGGTCGTACCGGACGTCCGGATCGAGCGCTTTCCTCTTAACAGCCGGAGTGGAAAGCAGGACGCGTCTGGCCCGGAGAACGCCTTTTTCGAATTCGAAGGAGACGAGGTTTTGCAGCTGTTCCTCTCCGTCTTGTCCAATTGATTCCGCCAGAAGTAGGCAGCATCGCAAGGCGGGCGATGAGGCTCCGGCCGATTCCGCGGCTGCGGGCCGATTCGGGTCTGGGATCTCCCGCCTGCAACCGGTGAGCACGGTCAGCAACATGAGCAAGACGGCCGTCGATGGAAGTGCTCTCATCTGGTCTTTGCTATGCGGAACCGGGCTATGTAGCTCCCGGTGCCGGCGAAGAGGTGCCCCAGCCCGTCGCAGCACAGGCCGAACGTCTCGTCGTGGTTCCCCGGCGGGCCGGAAGACATGCCCGGAATCTTCGGCCCCTCGGGCTTGCCGTCCAGGTTGCGGGCCTTGAACCGGTTCCACCATCCTGCCGGCTTGCCGTCCTTCTCGAAGGCCTGGACGCGGCAGTTCTGCGGGTCGGAGACGAAAATCAGGCCGGAGACCGGATCGGCAGCGATGCCCCAGGGGTAGAGGAACCTGCCGGGCGCCCGCCCCGGCCCGCCGAAGCTCGACGTCAGCTTCCCGGCCGCGCTGAACACGCAAATCCTGTGGTGCCTGCTGTCCACGACGTAGACGGAACCGTCCTGGCCCACGGCCACGCCGCGCGGGAAGTCGAGCACTCCGTCGCCCAGGATTCCCACGCGCTTCGGCTCGGGCCCGGAAACGTCGTACTTGCGCACGTCGCAGGTCAGGGAGTTGGCGACGTAGAGGAATCCCCTCGCCGGGTCCGCGGCCATGCCGCAGGGCCAGCGGAAGACGTCCTGGATTCTCCCCGGCTTGCAATTCTCGGTCCTCCTCTTGCCCGAAAGCCCGGGCGAGAGCCAGTGGCACCGGTCCTTCTCGGCGAGGTCCCATATCTCGACCGATCCGCCCAGAATCCCGCCGCAGCCCCCGGAAGTGACCCTGTGGCTCACGTACACCTTGCCCCTCACGTGGTCCACCGCCACTCCCATGGGGAACATGAAGTAGTCCCAGAACCCGCCCCAGAACGCCGCGGGATCCTTCGGATGCCCGGGGGGGAAGATGCAGACGTTGCACACGGTGAACCTCGGGGCGAAGACGGTCCCGTCGGGCGTGGCCGCCATGTGTCCGGACGACTGGGGTCCGTAGGAGGGCCCGACGGGCCTGCGTTCGCCCTCGGGCAAGACGGGGTCCTGGGCGTAGTTGAGGAAGCTGCCCTCGTACTCCGCCACGCCCGGGTCCGGCTCCTTTTCCTCGGGCCGGGGCAGGGGCTGCGCGGGGGAGGTCTTCTCGTATGGGACGGGCCGGTCGGAGACGGCCTTGAGCTCGCTACCGTCCGCGTAGAGGACGATTCGCGCGCTGCCGGCGAAGCCGACGCCGAGGACTTCCACCGCGTTGACGGAAGCTGCGACCCTTCCCAGGCCGTGCACCGACGCGCTGTGCCCGTCTTCGGAGTAGGCGATGACCAGCTCGCCCTGGGGCGAAACCGCGGTCTTGTAGTCCGGCCGGTACTTCGAAGGGCGCGTCAGTCTGGCCAGGACCTCGGGAGCCTCCCACCTGGACGCCTTGTGGCTGTACTCGATTCTGACGAGGTCGTTCCCCGACCTGCCGAGGAGGAAGACGCGGCCGCCGCCGTCCCTGAACAGGCCCGCGGTGCGGGGTTCGACGTCCGCGTCGAGGAACCTGGCGGGATCCGCGCCTTCCGACCATCCCGGGCGGGTCCATGCCAGCCATTTCGTGCGGGCGTCGTCGTAGACCAGCGCCGTCCAGAAAGGCTCTTCCGATCCGGCCTTGGGCGTCCGCCGGAAGAGGACCAGCCACATGGCCTTCCCGTCGAGGCACGCCACCCTCGGGTCGATGTCCTCGAGCTCCCTGGCCGGCGAAGGGTTGGGGACGAACGCAGGGGCGTAGGAGTGGGGCGCCCACTTGCCTTCGGCGAACGTGCTCCAGACGTTCTTTTGGTCCCTGAAGTCGATCCTGGCGGCGATGAGCCTGCCGTTGGCGGAAAGGCTCTTGCTGACGTGCACGGCGATTCCGACTTGGTTCTTGTCGTTCATCGCGAAGCCGAACCCGGCCCCGCTGCCGGTCCACGTGTTGAACAGCGGCCTCGAGTCGTACCTCGAGAACGACGCGCCCCCGCAGTACTGCTCCCATTCCGACCCGGTCCAGCGGAAGTGGTGGATGCTCCCGTGGATGTCCAGTATCTCCTTCCCCGACGAGGTGTAGCAGTCGACAATCGCGTGGAGGCCGCCCTTCGGGTCCCGGAACTCGAGGAAGGACTTGGGCGTGAAGAGGCCGTCGAATGCGGGCCGGGGCGGCGCGGACTTGTCCTCGGTCCAGCCCTCGACGCCGCAGATTTCCCATTTCCTGCTCTTCGCGTTGAACCTGCCCATGCAGCCCCCCATGGCCGCATGCGGGGCCGGGAAAAGCAGGTTCCCGTCCTTGTCGCCGAACGCCGCGCCGGGGCAGACGAATCCGGTCTGGATTTCCTCTCCGCCCGAAATCCTGGAGCCCCCGTTGCACGGGACCCACTCGAGCGCAGGCGGCGTGGTGAACGGGGGCAGCATGGTCCGGCGCCCTCTCTGCTCCCGCCCGTCCGCTGAGCTGAACGGCACCAGCGCGAACCCGTACCTCGTCCCGGGCCTGAGCCCCTCAATCCTGGCCTCCCGGGCCCCGGACGGGATTCTCCCCAGCAGGTCGGGGCCGGAGAAAATCCGGATTTCGCCGTCTCCCCCCTTGAGGGCCGCCTTCACGGTGCACGAAGTCCGGTCCGCACCGGAAACGCTCCCGTCCGCCTCGAGCGCGGTCTCGCTGAACGGGCCTTTGATGGATGCGGACAGGCCCGAATCGGAGTAGGACGACGGCGTCCGCACGAAGAGCCTCGCCTGGATTTCCTCGCCCTCGCCGAGCCACACGTCCAGGAAAATGGAACGGGACGACGCAGGCAGGGATTCCTGCGCCACCTGCCGGCCCTGCGAATCGCTCGCCGAGAAGAGGAACCCGGCCGTTCCGCCGTCCCCCCCGGCCGGAAGGGTCCATCTCACGGTCACGCCGGATCCGGTGATTTCGTGGGACATGGACCTGTCCTGGCAGAATCCCTGCCCGGCGGCCGCGAGAACGGCCGCGGCCCACGCGGCGATTGCGAAGGATGGGTTCCCGCGCATGTCTGCCCCCCCCCTGCTGCCGAAGTGCGCGCGCCCGGAGAGCGCAGGCTCCGCCCGCGTCAATCCCGGGCGAAGCGCTACTTCCTGCCGGCTGCGAACGTCCCCTTCTTATCGTCGAACACGATGCTGTCCCCGGATTTCGCGAACCACCCGGCGAACGAGGCGTACGCCGCCCGGTTCTTCCCGGCCGACATCGCCAGCCCGGAATCGAACCCGAACGAGAAACCGAGCAGCTTTTCCATCGCCAGTGCGGCGTAGGGACCCCGCTGCGGGTCCGCGGCGAACGCCCCGATCCGCGCCGGGACCGGCACGCCGGCCTTCAGCGAATCCGGAGGCCCGACGTAGACGCACCCGGGAGCCTGCTCCCACGCCCATTCGACCATGCGCGTGATGCTGTCCAGCGCAGTCTTTACCGGCGCCTTCCTGACGGGTATCCGCAGGAAAGGAGACGCCTTGTCGTAGATTCCGCAGTCCAGGACGACCGGGAACCCCATGACTCGCTCGGCTTCCTCGAGCATCTCGATCGGGTGTCCGTATTCGCGGGGCCAGTACAGGCTCGAGGCCAGCCCCAGCCTGAGCCTCGTCCGCCATGACATGGCCCCCTCGCCGGTCCTCATGACCGCGAGGGCGTCCTCGAAGTCGATGAAGGAAGCCGCATAGACGAGGCTGTTGCGACGGTTCTCCGCCTCGGTCCGGGCCTGCTCCAGGGCCGCTGCGTCCGAAGCCGCCCTGTCGAGAGCGAAAAGCTCCTTCGCTTTCCTCGACGCGATTTCCCTCATCGTCTCGAGTCTGGTCGAATCGGGCCCGGCCGCGCCGGAGGACTCGATTTCCATGATTCGGAGGTCCAACTCGGAGGCCGCCGCCTCGGCCTTCGCGGCGGCGTCTTCGCGGCGCTTCCATGCCCCCTCGTATTCCTCCGGATTCAGGGCGTCGGGAATCCGGACCGTCTCCGCCTTCTTCTTCAGCCGGGCGGCGGCAAGCGCCACCACCACCCTGCGTGCGGATTCGGCGGTCCTCGGATTCGCATCGCGCGCGAGGGACGCGGCGTCATCCAG
>JBFZBV010000526.1:0-5291 GCA_041308285.1 Planctomycetota bacterium
AACGAGTTCGCGGCCGACTACACGAAGACGGTGATGACCACCTACCACGACCCTAACACGATTCTCGAGAATCCCCTCTTCTCCGGGGGCGACGACGAGATTTTCCACGCCAACTCCGCTGTGGTGCCTGCCAGGGGCACGCCGGTCACGCTGATTATCTCCGTGCCGACCGCCGAGGAGATGAAGGAGGCGGTGGCGGCGGAGGCCGAGGAGGACAAGGAGGACCGGGAGGCGCGCAAGGCCGGAGAGGGCGGGAAAGGCCCCGGGCCGGGCGAAGGCGGCGGAGGCGGGGATGGGGGGAATTGATTCGCAGGGCGGCCCGCTCGAAGGGCTGGGCGGTTTCCTGAAAGCCGTCGCCTTCCGCATAGACCTCTTCAGGCTCGCAAGGATGGCGTCCGCCGCGATGCTCGCCGCGTCGCCCGCATCCGTGGCCGCAGTCGTCCTCTTCAGGTCCGGGCCCGCGTCCGCCTTGGCGGCGGCCGCGCCCTTCGCCGCGGCACTGGCTGCGTCCGCGCTCCTCTGGCGCCGGCGCCGCGCCGACCCGGCCCAGGCGGCGTATTTCGCCGACGAAATCCTCGGGCTCCGGGGCGCGCTGCCCGCCCTCGCGGACGGGCTTGCTTCCGGGTCCGCGGGACCCATGTCCCAGGCCCTCTGGGGATCCGTCAGGGCCAGAATCCCCGCCAATCCGTCGCGCATCTGCAGGTTCAGGTTCCCCGCCGCCCTAGCGGTGCTGCCCGCCGTGCCTCTGGCGCTTGCCGCGGCATCGGCAATCTCGGGGGGGCCTGCGGCGCCGCATCCGGCCGTCGACAGGGCCAGGACCGAAGCGGCCAGGCTCGAGAGGACGGCGAGGTTCATGGAGAGGACCATCCCAGGGGAACCGGACGGCGCTGCGGACGGGATTAGGCGCCTCGCCGGCAGGCTCGCGTCCGGGGGGGACATCGGGAATCTGAAGGCCGAGGCCCGTGGAGTCCTGGGGGCCGTGGAGGCTGGCGCTGCGCAGGCCCGCGAGGGGGTCGACGCCGTCGAGGCGGCGCTGTCGGGCGACGGGGACCTCGCGGCGCTCTGCCGCGAGAAGGACCCTTCTTCCGCGGCCTCCGCCGGGAGGATGGACAGCTTCGCGGCGAAACTGAAGCCCGGGGCTGCAGGCGAGAAGGGCAGGGAGCTTGCATCCGCCCTGCAGGCGGCATCGGCGAAGACCGGCGCCATCCCCGGGCTGCCCCAGGCGCTGGGCGGGCTCGGCAAGGCCGTGGTCGACGGGGACGGGGCCGAGGCCAGGAGGCTCCTGACTGTCGTGGCCGAGGGGCTTGCGGGGCTCAGGAGGCTCAGGGACAGGGCCGAGCTCGCGGTCACCGCGGTGAAGGGAGCGGTAATAAACCTGTCCGGCGGGGATTCCGGGCAAGGCGCCGCTTCGGACGGGCCGCCGGACGCGCAGGAACCAAGGCCCCTTCCGGCCGGGAACGCCGAACCGGTCCCGTGGAGGCCCGACAGGATGGAGAAGGCGTATCTTGCTGCGATGGCGGACCCGGTCTGGGACAGGTCCATGGACGGGGTGGTCAGGAAATACTTCGAATTGCTCTGGCCGAAAGGCCGCTAGGAGCGCAGCGAGGCCCGGGCATCAGTCCTTCCAGATGTCGTCGGGCGGGCGCCGGCCCCCGCCTGATCCTCCGCCTTCCGCGGGCGTGTCGGACCAGAGCTTGTCCTCCTGCTTGTTTTCCTCGGAAGTCAGGTAGTCGGACTTGTCGGGGTTGAGCGACCGGTCCGAGGGGCCGAATTTGACGAGCCGCATGGTGAGCAGCCAGATGATTTTCTGTTCCCTGCTCTCGTCCCTGCCGTCGTCTTCCCATTCGGCGTCCCTCCGGTCGAGGGGTTTGAGGACGTTGGCGTTGATTTCCCGCCTCACCGTGGTTTCCACGAACAGCTCGCCTTCCTCGTTGAGGACCTTGGCGCAGACCATGTATCTGCGGCCCGTCTTGAACATCGGGCCGAGGTGCTCGTTCCACTCGGTCTCGAGCCGCATCTCCTCGTCGTTGGCGAGCTTTATGTTGTACTCCTCGTTCACGGCCTCCTGCAGGTTTTCCCAGATTTTCCTGTTGGTTATTCCCTTAATCCTGCTGAAGTCGCGCGATTTGGACGATCCTTCCGGGATGAACAAATCCCAGATGCCGCAGCCGGAGCACGCCGCCGCGGCGATTGCCATAACCGTAATCCTGAAAATCACTTGAATCTCCGGAGCAGGAGGGGGGCACCGTCCGACCGGTCGACTGCAAAGCCATTGCCAGGGGTCGAAACCCCTTTTCCCGGGCGCGAATCCGCTGCAAAGCGGCTCGCGCATCCCGCAGGAACCTGGAGCGGGCGATGGGGCTCGAACCCACGACAACCACGATGGCAACGTGGTACTCTGCCACTGAGTTACGCCCGCAGCAGAGGAAATCATCAATGAATCAATAGATAAAACAAAGCCGGATGCATGTCAACATGATTTTGACGCAGCGGCAGGCGGCGTGGGGGCGAATGCTTTGCCGCGGCCCGGACCGCCTGATAGAATCTTGTCCGGGCAGGCCTCGACCCGCGTTCCCGCGCGGTCAGGCCCGGTCCGGCGATGGAGGTTCCTCATGGGGAAAATCAGGGCAGGCGTGGTCGGCGTGGGCCACCTGGGCATGATACACGCGAGGATCTACCACGAGCTGGAAGGCGTGGATTTCACCGCGGTCTGCGACACCGAGAGGTCCAGGGCGGAGGAAGCGTCGGCGAAGTGGGGGGCCAGGGCGGTCTCGTCGATTGAGGAATTCGCGGGCCTGGTCGACGCCGCGAGCGTGGCCGTGCCCACCGTGGACCACTACAAGATCGCCGCATTCCTGCTCGAGAAGGGCGTCCACGTGCTGGTGGAGAAGCCCCTGACCTCCACAATCGAGGAGGGCCGCAAGCTCGTGGACCTGAGCCGCAGAACGTCGGCCAAGCTCCAGGTGGGCCACGTCGAGCGCTTCAATCCCGCGGTGATGGCCGCCGAGAAGCATATAAGGACGCCCCTCTTCATCGAGGTCCACAGGCTCTCGCCGTTCTCCTTTCGGTCTGCGGACATCGACGTCGTGCTCGACCTTATGATCCACGACCTCGACATCATCTCCCACCTCGTCAAGTCGGAGGTGGAGAAGGTGGATGCGGTGGGAGTGCCGATACTGTCCGAGAAGGTGGACATAGCGAACGCCAGGATACTCTACCGCAGCGGGTGCGTCGCCAACGTGACGGCGTCGAGGGTGTCGGCCAAGAAGATGAGGAAAATCAGGGTCTTTTCGAAGGACGCGTACTTGAGCATCGACTACGGCGACAGGGTGGCCCTCATGTTCAGGAAGTCGGACAAGGTCAAGTCCGGGGAAATCCAGATACCGAAGCTGGCCGGCATGAGGATTGACAACCCGCTCGAGTTCTTCCTCAAGAACGTAATCCAGGTGGAGGAGGTGGCGTTCAGCGAGCACGAGCCGCTCAAGAAGGAGATTGAGAGCTTCGTGCAGTGCGTCGCCGAGGGCACGGCGCCCGAGGTGCCGGGCGAGCAGGGGCTCGAGGCCATGTCGGCGGCGGAGGCGGTGAACGACGCCATAAGGCGGCACATGAGGCTGGTTTCCTCCGAGGGGCGGATTCTGCACGGCGAGATCGAAGCCGGATGAAAAAATACTTGACTGACCCGGCGGCGATGCTAAATTAGAATATTTGCCGTTCTTCGAGGAGTTTTAGGAGAGACTATGAAACCGATTACCGTGGAAGAACTTCTGGATTGCGGAGTCCACTTCGGCCACCGCGGCAGCCGCTGGAACCCGAAGATGAAACCCTACATATTCATGAAGGGGAACCTCATCCACATCATCGACCTCAGGAAGACGGTGAGGGGGCTCTTCGTCGCCACGAACTTCCTGAAGAAGATGTGCTCCAAGGGCGGGGACGTCCTGTTCGTGGGCACGAAAAGGCAGGCGTCCTCCATAGTCCAGGCCGAAGCCAAGCGCTGCGGCATGCACTACGTGAACACGAGGTGGCTCGGCGGGACCCTGACCAACTTCGACGTCATCCGCCGAAGGCTCAGGAGGCTCGACGAGCTCGAGGAACTGGAGGCCAGCCCGAGGATTAACCTCCTCTCGAAGAAGATACAGTCCTCCATGGGCAGGGAGATGGGGAAGATGAAGAAGAACCTCGACGGGATAAGGACGATGAAGAAGCTCCCGTCCGTGATGGTCGTCATCGACCCCAAGCACGAGCACAACGCGGTCGCAGAGGCCAAGAAACTGTCCATCCCCTCGATTTGCCTCCTCGACACGGACGCCGACCCGGAGATGACGGACATCCCGATACCCGCAAACGACGACGCCATGCGCGCCGTTCAGGTCCTCCTCAGCAGGCTCACGGACTCCATCATCGAGGGCGTGGAAATCTACAAGGCCCAGGTCGGCCCTGTGGCCGAGGACGAATCCGGCAGGGGCGGGACGAGGGCGCCTCAGAGGCGCAGGCCCACCGACGCCGGCAGGAGAAAGGGGTTCGAGACCAGGGCCCCCGCGGCGGCCAGGCCGGCCAAGGAGCCGGAAGCCCATGCCGCGCCCCCGGAGAACGCCGAGGCCGCGCCGGTCGCAGCGAACATCGCGCCCGTGGAGAAACCGGCCGAGAAAGCCGCCGGGGAATCCCAGAAATCCTAGGCGCCCGCCGGGATTTGCGAATACGGGAATCGGGACCGGGCAGGCCGGCCGCGCGCGGGGCGCGGGGCCTGATTCGGCCGCGCCGGGACGCCTCCCGGATTCAGGTCAATCTGAGCAAGGCGGATTCTGCTGGGCGGGATGGAACCCGGCCTGCGGGAGATTCGGACCGCCCGCGGTTTTATGGAGACGAAGTCGATGGGAATCAGCGCTCAAGAAGTGAAAACCCTCCGCGAGAAGACGGGATGCCCCATGATGGACTGCAAGAAGGCGCTCGAGGAGAGCGGCGGCGACATGGAGAAGGCCTCCGACTACCTTAGGAAGAAGGGCATTGCCGGCGCCGAGAAGCGTTCGGAGAGGCCGACGGCGGAAGGCACGCTCGCGGGTTACGCCTCGGCGGACGGGCGCGTCTGCGCCGTGGTCGAGATTGCCTGCGAGACGGATTTCGTGGCCAAGAACGAGAAATTCAGGACCCTCGCCGTCTCGGTCGCGAAGGCCGCCGCGGAGTGCGGGGTCCCGCCTGAGGACAACGCGGCCCTGCTCAGGTGCAAGCCCCGCGGCCAAACCGTCACGGTGGAGGAGATTATAAAGCAGGAGTTCCAGACCCTGAAGGAGGTC
>JBFZBV010000527.1:0-4002 GCA_041308285.1 Planctomycetota bacterium
CTCGTCCGCGTCTACGAGGTGGCGGAACCCGCCACGCGAATCCCCACCCCGACCAGGCTCCGCGACGCCGATGCAACGCCCATGACAATCCCCGGCCGGGTGGCCACCGGCGCGCGAGCCGCCGTCATCGTCGGGATTCTGGCCCCCCTGGTCCTCCTCGCCGCCGTGGGCGCGGTCTTCATCGTGAAGCAGATGTCCTCGGACCGCGGACAGCCCCGGACGGACGGACCGGGCGGAGTCTCGGCCCAGCCCCGGCCGGGAACCGAAGGGCAGCCCTCCCCGGCCCCGCCGGACCGTCCGGTCCAGCCCGGGCCGGGACCGGCCAATCCCGCGGATCCTGATCCCGGAAGGGTCGCGAAGCCGCAGCCGGGCCCCGGACCCGGACCCCGGCCGGATCCCGCTGCCACCCCCAAACCCGATCCGGAAATCCTCCCGGGCGAGGGGCATCCGCACCTCACCTTCGATTCGCGGACCCGTCACCCCGATGACCGGAACTTCGCGCATTACAAGAGCATCTGCCCCGCCCTCGCAGGCCTCTACGGGTCACCGAACCTGAAGCACGGATCAGCCGTGACCGCCCTCAGGGCGTTCCCCGGAAAGGACCTCCTCGCCGCGGGCTGCGCCGACGGGAGCGTCAGGCTCTGGAGGCTCGGCTCCGGAAAGGAAATCCAGCACCTGCCCGGCCATCCGCAATTCGTCGTGGCCGCCGCCTTCTCCGGCGACGGGTCCGTCCTCATGACCGCGGGCTGGGACGGCACGGTGAGAGTCCTCGATTCGCAGTCGGGATCCGAGAAGGCCGCCTGGCGCGCGGGCGGGTGGGTCCTGGCCGCGGATTTGTCGCCCGACGGGAAGTACGTCGCCGCCGGACTCGAAAGCGGCGACGTCAAGGTGTTCAGCGTCGGGTCCAAGGATCCCCCAAGGACCTTCAGGGCCCATTCGAAGGCCGTGAACGCCGCCGTCTTCTGCCAGGACTCGAAGACGGCCGTCACCGCCTCGGAGGACGGGTCCGTGAAGCTGTGGGACCTGCTTTCCGGCGCGGAAATATGCCTCCTCGGCACCCATTCCGAACCTGTGACCGCCGCGGCCGCCAATCCGGAAGGAGGGTCGGCGGCCACCGGATCAGCCTCCGGACACGTGAAGATTTGGGATTTGGGTTCGAGGAAGGAGTCCGGATCCGCATCGGTCTCCAAGGCGAGGGTGACGTCCATTGCCGTCGGCTGCGGCCTGGCGGCCGCCGCCTCGGCCGACGGGATGGTGTGCGTCCTGGACCTCGGGACCCGCTCCGTGGCCTCCTCGGCCAGGGACCAGGCGAAGGAGGTCAACGCCGTCTGCATCGACTCCGCCGGCCGGAACCTCGTCTCGGGCGGAGCGGACGGCCGCGTCAGGATTCGGCCCCTCGGCGGCCAGGGCCGCGCCATGGAGATGGCCGGCCACGACGGCGCGGTCTTCGCCGTGGCCGTTGACGGGAATTCGCAGACCGTGCTGAGCGCCGGGGCGGACTCGAAAATCCGGCTCTGGAACCTCGCACAGGGCAGCCAGAAGGCGGTGCTCGAAGGCCATGCCGGTTGGGTCTTCTGCGTGGACGTGTCGCCGGACGGGAAGGAGGCGGCGTCGGGCGGGAACGACGGGAGCATAAGAATCTGGGACCTCGAGTCGGGGCTGGAGAAAGCCCGGCTCAAGCACGCCTACGGCTACGTGCCTTCGCTCAGGTACGCGGGAGCGCGCCTCGTCGTCGCGGCCGGCAGCGAGGGCAGGATTTCGGCGTTCGACACCGAAGGAGGGGCGGAGAGGTTCTCGCTCGCGGGCCACAGAGGCGCGGTCACGAGAATCGACGTCTCGCCGGACGGCTCCTCGGCGGCGAGTTCGGGGCAGGACTCGTCCGTGAGGCTGTGGAACATCCCGGGGAAGTCCGCAGGACAGGCGTTCTGGGGCCATTCGAAGGCCGCCTGCGCGGTGGCGTTCTCCCCGGACGGCAGGTCCCTGCTGTCCGGAGGTTCCGACGGCACAATGCGCATGTGGAGCGTCGACGGCGACGCCAGGCCGGACGTTAGGGCCGCCCACGACGGAGCCGTGTCGGCGGTCGCGTTCTCGCAAGGCGGGAAGACCTTCCTCACCGCCGGGACCGACGGCACGGTCAAGCTCTGGACCGCCATGTCCGCCGACCCGCGGACGGCCAGGCTCCCCTGGCCCGTGAACTCCGCCTGCTTCACGCCCGACGGTTTGGGGATACTGGCGGCGGCCAGCAACGGCGTGGTCGCGCTTCTCCAGTGCTCCGGGATGGAACTCGATATTGGCGGCAAGTAGGTCATCCCCCGGTCTCCGCGTGCTCCTGGTCAACCCGCCGGCCCAAGACTTCACCGCGTTCGACCTGTGGCTGTGCCCCCTCGGCCTTCTCAGGATTGGGACCGTCCTCAAGTCAGCCGGCTGCGACGTGAGGATTCTGGACTGCCTCTCGCGGGCGGACGGCCCGGCCGGCGGCGGGGCGCCGGCCGGGAACGGGACCGGCAGGTTCCGGGAGGAGATGATACCCAGGCCGGCCGTCTTCGCGGAGGTAAGGAGACATTTCCGGAGGTTCGGCCTCCCGCCGGAGGAGATTGAGTCGGTCTTCCGGTCGTGGAAGCGGGAGGGCTGGACGCCCGACGTGGCGGCCGTGACCACGCTGTTCACCTACTGGTACCCCGGCGCCCTCGAGGCGGCGGAAGCGGCGCGGCGAGTGTGGCCCGGCGCGAGGATTGCCCTGGGCGGGGCGTACGCGACGCTCTGCGGCGGCCACGCCTCGCGGCGCTTCGCCGGCTGCGAGATAGTCCGGGGACCGGGCGAGGAATGGGCCGGGAGCCTTCTCAGGCGAGCCGGAATCGAGCCGTCTCCTCCGCCGGTCTTCGCGGATTTCGGGATATACCCGGGCACGAGGCCCCATGCGGCCGTCCTCTCGTCCCGCGGCTGCCCTTTCTCCTGCTCGTACTGCGCGTCGGCCGCCCTGTCCGGAGGATTCGAGCCCAGGAGCGCCGGAGAGGTCATGGCGGACCTCGAGAACGCCTCGACCCACGGATCGGGCAACGCCGCCTTTTTCGACGACGCCTTCCTGTTCGACGCCGCGAGGCGCGCGAAGCCGCTTCTCGCCGGAATCGCCGCCCTGAAGTCCGGCACGGCACTCCACTTCCCAAACGGCCTTCACGTGAGGTACGTCGACGCCGAGACGGCGCTACTGCTCAAGGCCGCCGGAGCCGAGACGATAAGGCTCTCCTTCGAGAGCACGGGACACAGGACCGGGAGCCCGTCGAAGGCTTCCGAGGAGGAGCTGCGCGCCGCGGCCCGGGCTTTCTCCGCCGCGGGGTACGACCCCGCCGCGATATCGGTCTACACGCTCGCCGCCGCCCCCGGGCAGGACGGCGGCGATGTAATCGAGGCCTGCGAAGCCATCCACAGGTGCGGCTTCAAGGTCTCGATCACGCTGTTCAGCCCCATACCCGGGACCCCGGCGTTCGCGGACGCAGTTGCTCTCGGGCTCGACCCGGAAGAGCCGCTCCTGCAGAACAAGGTCGCCTACGCGCTCTTCATGGGACCCGCCGCGCCCGGAGAGATGGAGCGGATAAGGTCGCACGCCCGGCGGCTCAACGAGCGGCTCGCCCGCCGACCCTGATTGCGCAGCAAGGCGGATTCGATGTGTACAGGCCGTATGCCGCATCAGCGAAGGCATGGGAGGATTAAGGCAGGTTCGGCTGGGGCAGAATCAGGAACTTCAGCTCCGGAGCAGGCCCTCGCAATCCTTCCTTGCCTTGCGCAACTTCCGGTCGAAGAAGCACTTGCAAACTTCTGCCTCCGGATGGAAAGCGATGTCCTTGACTATTCATCATAAGCCGGTTACGATTATTTCATGGAAGAATCGGTCAGGAAATACCTGGCGAAGATTGGCAGGAAAGGCGGCAAGCGAAGTCGTCGCAAGCTCGATCCGGAAACTGCCCGGCGCATGGTGCGCGTCCGGGAGGCAAAGCGCGCCTTTCG
>JBFZBV010000528.1:0-5145 GCA_041308285.1 Planctomycetota bacterium
CCGTGAAGGAGGCCGGCGACAGGCAGAAAATCGAGGAGGAGATTATCGGGCTCGTGAGCCAAATCACGACGGCCAACGACGAGGCCTGGGTCGAGCTGAAGGCGAAAATCGTGAGATACGGGAGCCTCGTGGTTCCCTTCCTCCTGCAGTCCTACAGGGACGGGAACATAACCCGCGCAGGGGACGCGCTCAGGGAAATCAAGGACCCTGCGGCCTTCCCGACGCTCGTCTCCGCGCTGGAACTGCCCAAGACGCGCCTCATCGCCGCTGAATCGCTCGAACGCCTCGGGCTCAAGGAGGCGATTGAGCATCTCGCCCCGCTGCTCGACACCGAGGACCCGTCGGTCCGCATCCAAATCGCCTCGTCGCTCGGCACCCTCGGCGACATGTCGGGGATTCCCGTGTTTATCGAGGAGCTGGACCACCCGGAATACACCAGGCGCCTGCTCGCCAATTCCAGGCTCTGCCACCTGACCGGCACGGACATGGGCTTCGACCCGGAACAGGCGAAGGAGTCGAGGCAGGCTGCAATCGCCAAGTGGAAATCCTGGTGGAGGCAGAACAAGGACCGCTTCAAGCTCGCATTCGACTGGTCCAAGCGCAAGTCCAGGCCCACCCAGCCCGAAGAGCCCGGCGAAGACGAAGGCGAGGGAGAGGGAGGCGGCGAGGAAGGCGGGAAGGAGGGCGGCGGAAGCAAGCCCGGCGGGGGCAAGGAAACGCCGCCGGACGGGGGCAACGAGGACGAGGGAATCGACTAGGCCGGCAGACCCCCGGCCCGGGCGGCCCGGCAGCCGCGGGCGCGCGCGCGGCTGCCGGATTGCCCGGACCGGTGCTTCGGTCCGCCGCGGGCCCTCCGTGGAGCGGGCCGTGGCGCGCGACAAGACCCGCCCGGGCGACGATTGCAGGTGTGCGCCATGCTCGAATCCGATTTCAACTACGTCATCACGACGTTCCTCAAGCCCGTCATCAAATACATCCAGGACGAATCCGTCACCGAGATCATGATAAACAGGCCCGACGAGATATTCGTCGAGCGCAGGGGGAGGATTGAACCGGTTCCGGAGGTCTTCGAGACGGAAGCGTCCCTCATGGCGGCCGTGAACAACATCGCGCACTACGTGCAGAGGACGGTGAACGAGAAGAATCCCATCATGGAAGCGAGGCTTCCCGACGGGTCGCGCGTGCAGGTCATTCTGCCTCCCTGCGCGAGGCGCGGAATCTACGTGTCAATCAGGAAGTTCTCCCACGTCTCTTTCACCATCGAGGATTTGCTCAGGTTCGGGTCCATGTCACCCGCGATGGTGCAGTTCCTGAAGATGTGCGTCAGATCCAAGAAGAACATAATCTTCTCCGGCGGGTCGGGGACCGGGAAGACGTCGCTCCTGAACTTCGCAGCGTCGTTCATCCCCGACGACGAGAGGATACTCGTCATCGAGGACGCCACGGAGCTGAAGCTCCCGCAGAAGCACACCCTCCCGCTCGAGGTCAGGCAGGCCGACCGCGACGGGACCGGGTCCGTCACCATAAGGGACCTGCTCAGGGCATCCCTCCGCATGAGACCCGACAGAATCATCATCGGCGAAGTCAGGGGCGGCGAGGCCATCGACATGCTCCAGGCCATGAACACGGGCCACAAGGGGTCCATGACCACGATACACGCGAACTCGCCGAGGGACACCCTTCTCAGGCTCGAGACCACGGCGATGATGGGCGGCATAGAGCTCTCCCTGCACGCGGTGAGGTCGCAGATTTGCGCGGCCGTGGACCTGCTCGTGCACACCCAGCGCTTCCTCGACGGGGCAAGGAGAATCTCCTCCATGGAGGAGCTAATCGACTACGACGCGCGGCAGGACAAGTACGTGACGTCCGAGATCTTCTCCTTCAGAATCAAATCCGCCGGCACGGACGGCAAGATACAGGGATCGTTCGAGCCCTGCGGCCGGCCCCCGTCGTTCCTCAAGGACATCGAGGACGCGGGGTTCCAGAACGCGGCCGCCATATTCAGCGCCCCCAGACACCGCCGGAGCCTGCGAGCACCCTGGACGATTCCGGCATGAGCCATGCGCTCCTCCGCCTTGCGGCCGCGCTCGCGGCCGCGTGGGCCGCGGTTTTGCCCGCGGCGGCACTCGCAGAGTCCCAGCCTGCCGCGGTGGCGGACTTCGAGTCGCCGATTGACCCGTCCTCAATCCGCGCCTCGGGCCTCAGAATCGACCGCGACGACTCGCCGGGCTCGGCCGCGTCGGGAAGAGCCTGCCTCGCAATCCGGCCTCTGGGGACCGCCTCGAAGGACCGGGAAGAACCCTCGCTCCTCGTGTCCCTGCCCCCGCCGTCCGACGCGGGGAAGTCGAGGGCGCTCTCGGCCTGGATTAGGGCCGGCCTCTCGGAGGAGCCGCTCAGGTTCAGGTGGCTCGCGCTCGACAGGTCCGGCAGGGCGCTCTTCCAGCGCAGGTTCTTCTTCGACGGCGGCGACACCTGGCACAGAATCGAGTGGCCCCTCATACTGTGGCGCTGGGCCGACGAAAGCATGGGCGACTGGTCCGAGGTCAGGGCCTTCTCGCTTGTGGTGGAGTCGAGCGGATGGTCGGCGATGGCCCTGGACGACGTCCGGCTGGAGCCGGGAGCGGAGGACGCGGCCGGCCTCGGCTCGAAGTGGCTGCTCGGCGCCGCCTTCGGGGGAGCGAAAATCGCGTCGGTGGAGGCGCACGGCTTCCTCGTGGCAACCGACGCCCCCGGCGCGGACAAGGCCGCGCTCGACGCGGTCATGGAGCGGCTGAGGCCCATGCCGGCCTGGATCTCGCGCACGTTCGGCAGGTCGGTCAGGCCGGTGGCGGGCACGAGGCCCGTCGCGCTGCTCGTCTTCGACGACAGGGAGGCATACAAGGGGTTCTTCAAGCGGCTGGGCACCGTCTGGCGCGTCAACATAACGCCGCCCAAGGCCGGCGGCTACACGCTGTTCGACATCGCGACTTCCTACTACGATTCGACCAAGGGGTTCGACAGGCCGGTGTACTTCCACGAGGCCGTGCACGCCGCCCTCGCCAGGAACCTGAGGCTCGTGCCGGGTTCAAGGAGGCACTCGTGGTTCCAGGAGGCCGTCGCGAACTACCTTCAGCTCTGCCTCTACCCCGATTCGCTCGAACGCGAGGCATTCGTGCGCAACTTCGCGGAAGCCCCCAGGCCCGACGGCAAAGGATTCTGGAAGCCGCTCCGCGTCCTTCTCGGCGAGAGGACGGCCATGCAGCAGTACGCCCAGCTCGCGAGCGTGTTCGCGTTCCTGGCGGAGAAGCACCCGGACTGGATCCCGGGCATCGCGCAGAGGCTCGCGGAAGGATTCGAGCCCGCGGACGCTGCCGGGAAATGCGGCCCCGCCCTCGAGCAGTTCGAGGCCGAGTGGTTCGCATGGGGCTCGGCGAAGTTCAAGGCCGGCACGGAGAAGTCCCAGGAGCCCCATTTCGCCCTGCCCGAGGAGTGGAAGCCTGCGCCGGGCGGGAAGGACTGAGTCCCGAACTCTGTGACCTGATTCTCCTGATGGCGCTTCGCGCCAATCTGATTCTCCTGATTCTGCACGACCCCGCGACCCCACGGACAAATGGCAGCATCGTCATTTCCCGCGGCCTCGCGGCCGCAGCTGTGTTGATGTCCATTCCACGTCCCAACGGCCCCACGTTCCCACGGTGCCTTCGGTGGTTCCCGTCCCTGGCCTGCACGCGTCAATCAGAAAGCTTTTTTGAAAATATATCGAACCTCCGGGCAACTTATGAGTCATATGAGAATGAGCGCTCCCGCGCCTTTCCGCGCCGGGGGCCTCGAAAGAGAAAGGAGTCCTGAATGGCAATCCTCGCGCTGACGTTCGACGGGTAGCAATTCACCTCCACCTGAACATCCTCCATCCCGCGAGGATGGACTCCAGGTTGAGGTCGAAGGCCAGCGAGATTTCCGTGTGCGCCGCGAACCCGCATGCGCGGCAGTCCCTGTGCCCGCGGTTCTTCACGTAGCAGCCCAGGTTGATGCTGCCGTCCGGCTCCACGTTGGCGAGGAGGAAGTCCCTGCACGCCCACGTGTTCTCCTTGAGCGCCTCCAGGCAGCGCCTGGAAACCGCAACCGGGAATCCCGAGGCTTTCAGCGAAATCAGCTCTTCCAGGACCCTGATTCTCTGTTCGCGCGTGACCGAAAGGTCCTCCTCGCCCCGGCCGTAGGGGTAGTGGAACTGGACTGTCACGCCCCTGGCTGCGCCCTTCAGGGACCTCACGAGGCCCGGCACCTCCAGGCAGTTGAGGCGGTTGATTGTCACGTTGACAAGGACGTTCCGGCCCGCCGCGGCCGCGATGTTGGCCATCGCCCTGTCGAACGTCGTGCCGCGCACCGCGTCGTTCGTCTCCCGTAGCCCGTCCAGGCTCACCCACACTGCGTCTGCGTCCAGCCCTTCGAACGGAATCGTCCCGTTCGTGGTCACGCCGACCGAATAGAACCTCTTCTTCGCCTCTGCCAGCACGTCGCCGATTCCGGACGGTCCGTCCCGCCACAGGAGCGGCTCGCCCCCCTCGAATATCACGAGCCTCACGCCCAGGCCGTGCAGGCGGTCCATGGACTCGATGACCGTGTCGAACGGCATGTCCGGGGACGGCGCCCGCCAGAAGGGGCAGTGGGCGCACTTCAGGTTGCACCTGTGCGTGAGCTTGAACCCCGCGAGAAGCGGCTTCTCAATCCCGTGGAACCGCTTCTCGCAATAGGCGCGCAGGAAATGTATCGGCCAGGGAACGTTCATCTGCGGAGGGTCCTGACAATCCTGATCACGGTTGCGCGCACGCAGGGCCCGTCCGCCCCGCCGCCGCCCCTGGAGCACCTCCGGGGCGGCACGTTCGGGTCCGATGCGGACAGCTCCACGGCCTCGCCCGTGTCCATGTACCTCGCCGCGCCCCGGAAAGCCCCCGCGGCCGCGAGCACGATGTCCCCGCTCCTCGGATCCACGCCTTCGTCCGCAAGCAGAAGGTCGCCTTTCTCCACCCTGGGATACAGCGAATCGTCACCAGCCGCGAAGAAGTACCTCGATTCGGAGAACCACTCCTCCGGCACGGGCTCCATGCGAAGGGCGCCGCCGCGCGCCTGCATGGCCGGGGGCGCAGGCACTTCCGAAAAAACCGGCAG
>JBFZBV010000529.1:0-9451 GCA_041308285.1 Planctomycetota bacterium
GCGAAGGCGGGTTGGGGCGGATATCCGAAGATCACGGCCCGCGGATGTAGCCGCCCCACTCTGTTGGGGCGGATATGCGAGGATCACGGCAATCCGCCTTCGCTTTGATGTATTGCTTGTAGCTTCGGCGGACAGGCTCCGTGCCGTGGCTACATAGACGCTCCCGCGGATGTAGCCGCCCCACTCTGCTGGGGCGACGATGCGAGGATCACGGCACTGAGTGCCGCGGCCACATCGGCGGGCCCTGGAAGGCCCCGGGTCTCGACCGCTATCGACCAGGACGAGCCTGTCGATGGGCTCCGCCGGTTTCAAGCCCGCTGAACCCCCTTTACAAGACGGCCCGCCGCGACTATGCTTTCTACGTCCCGCGGCGGATTGCAGGGTTTCGACGGCACTTGAACCCGGGCGCCGCGCTGGTTTCGGGAACTGCAATGTCGGAGGCTCAAATGACTTCAAGGGGCCTGAAGTTTGCTGTCGCCCTGTTGGCCGCCCTGTCCGCGGCCGCCATGCTTATTCCCTCCTGCTCGTCCGGCCCGGACAAGCAGAACGGCGGATCCTCCGGTTCCGGGGACCAGACGACCCCGGCCGACTCCGGCAAGCCCTCCACGGGACCGGGCGAACAGCCCGCGCCTCCGGAGGACGAGGAGGAGCAGCCCCTGGGCCCGGAGACGAAGGGCGACGTGCGGATCCCCCTCGTGGCCGGCCTTGACCCGCTGGCCGCAGAGGCCGTCCTCGCTGTCGCCGGCATGCTCAAGGTGGAATTCGCGTACAGGGAGAAGGAAGGGGTCGAATCGCCGCTCGTGGCCTCGCAGAGCCCGGAAGCCGGGACCTGGGCCGCCAAGGGGCAGGCTGTCCGGCTTGTGGTCGAAGCGAAACCGGCGGCGAAGAAGCAGGTCCCTGACTTGAGCGGAATGACGCTGGACCAGGCCAGAGCTGCGCTCGAGGCCGCATCCCTGGCCCTGGGAATCGTGACCTACACGAAGGCCGGCTCCGACAGCGACGGCGATACCGGGGCGGGCGACGGCTCGGAAAAACCTGCCGGCGAGGACAAGCCGTCCGGAGGGGAAGGCGACAAGCCGGCGGGCGGGGAAGGCGACAAGCCGCCCGGCGGGGAAGGCGACAAGCCGGCCGGCGGGGAAGGCGACAAGCCGGCGGGCGGGGAAGGCGACAAGCCGCCCGGCGGCGAAGAAGGCCCGGGCGGAGCCGGGGCGAAGGCGCCCGAAGCCCCTTACGTCACCGGTCAGCGGCCCGAGGGGGGGACAGAGGTCCATCCCTCGGCGCACGTCGACCTCCATCTCTCGATTCCGGAAGGCGCTGACTTCAAGGTCCAGGTGCCGGAGCTGTCCGGCATGCAGGCTCATGCCGCGTTCGTGGCCCTGTTCCGCTCAGGTATCCGGCCGGGCCGGATTACGTACGCGGTCGGCGACAAGCCGGCGGGATCGGTGCTCTCCCAGATGCCCTCGGCACAGACCGATGTCGTGCCGGGATCCGAGATTCTAATCGACCTCTCGTGCGCGGCGGTCGAGACGGCGGTCCCGGACCTCTCCGGAAAGACCTTCGCCCAGGCCGTCTCGGAATTGGCCGCGGTCAACCTCGGTGTCGGCGAAGTCAAACCGGTGCGGGGCAGGCTCGACAGGATGAACACGGTTTCCGGCCAGTCCCCTGCGGCCGGCTCTGCGGCCAGGCTCGGAGGGACGGTCGACCTCTCGGTCGTGCTCTCCGAGGCCAAAGCGCCGGTCTCGAGGCCCGTGGCCTCGGTCGCGGCGAAGGCGGACGGAGGATTCACGCTGGACGCGGGAACGTCGAGGGCGTTCGGCGGCAGGTCGATTGTCAAATACGTGTGGTCCCTGCAAGGAGCGGAGCCTCGCGAATCGGACAGCCCGAAGGTCGAGTTCGCCGGGCTTGCGGCGGGATCCTACGAGTTCAGGCTGGTGGTCGAGGATTCGCTGGGGCTTCGCAGCGAGCCGGCTGCGGTCGACGTCGTCGTCTCGGAAGCAGAGGTCGCGGTCCCCGACGTCTCGGGCCTGACCGCCGAGGATGCGGGGAAGGCCCTGGCGGACGCGGGGCTCGCCGCAGGCGAGACGGCCGAGGAGGAGTCCGATGCGCAGGCGGGTCTCGTGGTGCGCACCGACCCTGCGGCTGGAGCAATGGCGGCCAAGGGTGCCGCGGTGAAGCTGTTCGTATCGGCGAAGAAGCCGGAGCCGGTCCCGCCCGTGGAGGAGAAGGCGGCAGTGCCCGACGTCGGAGGGCTTTCGCTGGACGAGGCCAAGGCGAAGATAGAGGCCGCCGGCTTCAAGGTCGGGAACGTCGAGGAGGTCGGACCCGGGGAGTCGGACGCGCCCGGTACGGTCGTTTCTCAGGAGCCGGCAGCCGGATTGGAGGCGGTCAAGGGATCGGAGGTCGGGCTCAGGGCTTTCGGGAAGAAGAAGGAGACCGGGCCGGAGCCGGCGCCGGCTGAGGAAACAAGCGTCCCGGACGTCCTCGGCCGGAAGATCGACGATGCGAAGCAGGCAATGACCGATGCCGGCCTCTCGGCGGGCAGAATCACGCCCAAGCCGGGCGAAGGCGAGCCGGGGACGGTCCTTTCGCAGTCGCCCGCAGCCGGCACGGTCGTCAGGAAAGGCACGGCCGTGGACCTCGAAGTGGGGGCGGAGAAGCCCTCGGTCCAGGTCCCGGACGTGAAAGGGGTGAAGGGCTGGAAGGCGAAGCTGAAGATTGAGTCCATGGGGCTCAAGTACAGCGCCTCCGTCAAGGAGGAGGAGGGCGAAGCCGACGTCGTGATTTCCATGAAGCCCGAGGCCGGCACGATGGTCGAACCCGGGTCAGCGGTCGAGGTCGTGGTCCGCGCCGCGCCCAAGCCCCCGGAGAACGTCATGGTTCCCGAACTGATTTGACTCGCTCCTGCCGCGGCCAGGGAGAGGCTGGAGAACGTCTGGCTCAAGCTCGGATCGGTCGAGGAGAAGGAGGAGGCGGGCGGAGACGGGACGGTCGTGTGGCAGAGCGTACCCTGCAACACCAGCGCCAAGAGGGGCACTCCGGTGAACGTGAGAATCCGAAAGGCCCCGCCCGCCCCGGACGCGACGGTGCCGTCCGTAGTCGGCCTCACGCTCGTGGACGCGGGCCGCGCGCTGGAACAGGCCGGCCTCAAGGTGGGCCTGACGCCCGAGGAGAAGACCCGCGACGCGAAGCCCGGCACGGTCCTGAGGCAGGACCCGGCCGCGGGAGCCAAGGCGAAACCCGGGACCGCTGTGAGGCTCGTCATAGCCCAGGCCGGGGCGGTCATGGTGAAGGTCCCCGATATAAGGGGGAAGACCGAAGATGAGGCCAGAGCCGAGCTCGCAAAGGCCGGACTCTCGGCGGGAGAGGTGAGGAAGGGCGTGGCTCCGGGCGGCGAGCCCGAGGGCACTGTCATAGACCAGACGCCGATGTACGGGAGGGAGGTCGAAGCCGGGGCAAGGATCCACTTCACCGTGGCCGTGAAGGCTCCGCTGAAAGTGAAGGTCCCGAAGGTGGTTGGCAAGCTGCTGGCCGCCGCGCAGGACGAGCTGGCCAAGGCCGGCCTCAAAGCCGGGTCGGTGAGCGTCGAGGACAAATCAGGAGCGCCCAAGGACGAGGTCACTTCCCAGTCCGCTGATCCCGATTCCGAGGTCAAGCCCGGCACGGTGGTCAACCTCATCGTATCCAAGGGCCCGATAGACAAGGTCAGGGCTCCGCTCATCCTGAGAAAGAGCCTGAAGGAGGCCGAGGACATGCTCAAGGCTGCCGGGCTCGAGCTCGGCACCGTCAGCCATACGGTGAAATACGCCAAGGAGATCATCGTGCGGCAGGATCCGCCGCCGAACAAGGAAGTCCCGCGCGGATCCAAGGTGGACGTCGAGGTGACGATCACCAAGTGACGCTGTCGCGTGCACACCTGCCGCCGCGAAAACGAGGACTGATGCACCCGGCCGGGTCTGCTCTTCCGCCTGACGTGGGACGGCCAGAGAAGGTCCTGTTCGAGGACACGGCGCGGGCGATGGGGATTCCCCTCGGCGAAGTGCCGGATTAGCCGGACTCGCGGATCTACTCGTAGACGATTCTGCACTTGGGCAGGGCGTCGATGAAGGTCCTGCCGTAGGATTTGGTCGCGATCCGCGGGTCCAGCACGACGACGCTGCCCGTATCCTCGGTCGTCCTGACGAGCCTGCCGAATCCCTGCCTCAACCTGATTACGGCCTCGGGAAGGGAGTACTCGCTGAAGGGGTTCCCGCCGTCGCTCTCGATCCTCTCCATCCTGGCTTCGACCAGGGGATGGGTGGGCACGGCGAACGGCAGGCGGGTTATTATGACCGAGCTCAGGGACTCGCCCTTCACGTCCACGCCTTCCCAGAAGCTCGCCGTGCCGAAGAGCACGGAGTCGATTTCGCCGCGGAAGCGCTCAATCATCGCGTTCCTGGGCAAATCCCCGCCCTGCACGAACGTGCTGTACGTCTGCCTGGCGAGGAAGTCCCTGAGCCTTTCATGGACGTCCCTCATGAGGCTGTAGCTCGTGAAGAGCACGAAGGCCCTGCCGCGGGACATCTCGAGGTGCATCCGGATTGAGGCGGCGAGCGCGTCCGGGAACCGCGGGTCCCGCGGATCGGGCATGCTGCGCGCGATGTGCAGGACGACCTGCCTCTCGAAGTCGAAGGGCGATTCGAAGGCCAGGCCCCTGAAGTCCTCAAGGCCGATTCTCCACGCGAAGAAGGAGAAGGGGTCTTCGGCCGGGGTCGTCAGAGTGGCGCTGGTGAGGACCGCAGCCCTCACCCGCCTGAAAAGCATGGGCGAAAGCAGGTCGCCGGACCTGAGAGGCGCGGACCTGACAGCCACGACCCTGCCCGCCCTGCCCCTCCGTTCGGCCCAGTAGGCGCTGGACAGGGGGTCCGCGGCGGCTGCGGCGGAGCGCACCTTCTCCGAAAGCTCCGAGAGGCGCTCGGCGGCCAGCGAGAGCTCCATGGCCGAGTCGGAGTCCGGCGCCGACGACGCCTGCGCCGAGACGAGCGAGGAGAGCGACGACAGAGCCGGGCTCAGCATGTCCCGGACCATGCCGGAGCGCAGCCTCGCGGCAGCGTCCTCTCCGGACCCGATGAGGCCGGAAAGCGCCCCGAAGAAAGCCTCGCTGCATTCCCGGACCCGTCGCACGTCCGCCCGAGGCGACTTGTACTTCTCGTCGGAGAAGAGGCCCCTGCCCGAATCCTCGTCGAACAGGAGGTCGAGGCTCGCGCGGACGCCGAAGTTCGAGACGTCCACGCCCAGGGTCTCGTCCGCCGCGCGCTCCAGCGTGTGCGCCTCGTCGATTACGAGCGAGTCGTACTGGGGGAGGAGGCCCCGGCCCCTTTCCTTCCCGACGGCGAGGTCGCTCAGCAGAAGGGAGTGGTTCACTACGAGCAGGGTGGCGGCGGACATCCTGCGGCGGGCGGCGAGGAAGAAGCAACGCTCCGAGTACCCGCACTCCTGCCCTGCGCACGCCGAGGATTCGCACTGCACGAGGCTCCAGACGAAGGGGGAGGGGGTGAAATCGAGGTCCGATTTGGACCCTTCCCTCGTCTTCGCGGCCCAGGCCCTTATCCTCGCCGGCTCGGACGCGCTTTCCAGGTCCGGGAAGAGCGGCGTCGTCCTGCCGGATGTCAGGGCTTCGAGGCGCCTCAGGCAGACGTAGTTGCCGCGGCCCTTGACCAGGACGGGGTTGAATCCGGGCGGCATGAACCCGGCCACCAGAGGAAGGTCCTTCAGGACTATCTGCTCCTGCAGGCTTATCGTGTGAGTCGACACGACCGGGGGCGGGTTGCCGTCGAGCCCGTGAAGCGCGGCCGGGACGAGGTAGGCAAGGCTTTTACCCACTCCGGTGCCGGCTTCGGCCGCGAGCCTGCCGCCTTTCTCGAGCGTCTGGGCGACGGCCTCGGCCATTTCGGCCTGGCCCTTCCTGAGTTCGAAGCCCTCGAGGTGCGCGGAAATCTCGCCGCCCGGGAGGAAATAGGATTCGACGCGCTTCTTCTTTCTGGCCATAAGCTGCACGGTCCGTAAAAGAAGCACAGGATACCATCAAGTCAGCGGTACGGGAACCGCCGCACCGCCCGGCAGGTGCTTTCATGTCTTGCGCCCGTCGGCAGGATTGCGGAAAATGCTTGCCTTGCGGACGCCGGTCTGCTAGAAAAACCGGAGTCTCCCGTGGTTTTCGAAGGTCTTCGACGATGAAGATTCGGCTTGCAGGGCCGGTTGCGGCAGTCGCGGTCCTCGCGGCGCTCGCGGGCGGCTGCGAGAGCCCGCCCCCCTACGTCCCGGCCTGGGTCATGGAAAGGTCGGAATACGGCCGCCCCAGCGCCCTGGACAGGGCCATCGAAAGCGAATACCTCGCGTATCTCGAGGAAATCAAGGGCGCCAGGGGGATAGAGAGCGACCCCATGGCGACCAGGCAGGACCTCATCGAGAGGATTCGGGCCAAGTACGAGGACGAGGCGGAGAAGTCGCTCTACTCGATAATTGTCGGCCTTCCCCCGCGCGAGAACAAGGTCGGGTACCTCGAGAAGGTCGAATACCCCCAGGTCATGCTCTACGACAGGGACATGGGAGTGTTCGACCAGGTCAGAATAGTGATGTGGTACGTCTACGACCTCGAGCTGGAGGAGCCGGCCGGCATAATCACGGAAAGCGGCCTGACGGTCAAGTTCAGGACCGAGACGGAACTGGACGACTCGAGGCTCGGATACTTCACTCCTCCGGTCGGGGCCGTCTTCATCCTCGGCGTCTGCCCGTCGACCGGCGCCGTGCTCAGGCCGGAATGGCTCGACCCCCAGGTAAGGGTCGACATCGACACGGCCAACCTCACCAAAATCAAGGAGGTCTCGGCCAGGGAAATCACCAGGCTCCACGAGTACTACCGCACGGTCAAGGACCTCGACCCGTCCTTCTACAAGTCCGTCCAGGGTTTCCTGGTCGTCGAGGACGGGAAGTACGACTGGGGCACGAGGGACGTCATACCGATAAGGCTCGTGGAGCTCAGGGAGAAGGATTTCCACGGCAAGGCTCTCGATCGGGCGCCGATTCCGGGCGGGCCGGGCGAAGAAGGCCCTCCCGCAGCCAAGGGCGGAGGGGAGACGCCGGAAAAGCAGCCCGCCGAGGACGGCGGATCCTAGGATTCCCCCGCGCCGCCGGGGCCGGCTCCCCGAGGCGGGCGCCCGGCCTCATGCATCCAGCGGTCGGTCAATCCAGACGGTCTTCAGGTTCGCGAACTCCCTCATGCCGAACGCGGACAGCTCCCTGCCGTAGCCGGAGTTCCTGACGCCCCCGAAGGGCAGCCTGGGATCAGACTTCACGAAGGAGTTGACGAACACCGATCCGGCACGGATCCCGCGTGCGAAGAAATCCGCCGTCTTCGCGCTCCGGGTCCACACGTCCGCCCCGAGCCCGAAGGATGTCTGGTTGGCGAGCTCGAGCGCTTCGCGGGCGTCCCCGGCCCGCGCCGCCGCTGCCACCGGCCCGAAGGTCTCCTCGTCCCAGACGGGCATGCCCCTGGCGGCGGACGCGAGTATCGTGGGTTCGAAGAACCACCCCGGCCCCGGGATCCTCGACCCGCCCAGGATTATCTCCGCGCCTGCGGCGACGGACGCGTCCACCTGCCTCCGGAGATCCTCTGCGATGTCCTCCCTTGCGAGCGGCCCGACGCCTGTCTCCGGGTCGGACGGGTCGCCCACGCGGAGTGCCGCGGCCGCCGCCTTGAAGAGTTCGATGAATTCGTCGTGGATTCCAGCGAAGGCGATGAACCTCTTGGCCGAAATGCAGCTCTGGCCGGAGTTCTGGAAACGGGAGGCCGCGGCGGCGGCCGCCGCCGCGGGCAGGTCCGCGTCGTCCGCCACCACGAAGGGGTCGCTCCCGCCGAGCTCTAGCACGGTCTTCTTGATTGCCGCTCCCGCAGCCGCGGCGAGGGCCCTTCCTGCGGCCTCGCCGCCCGTGAGCGCGGCGGCCGCGATGCGGGAATCCCCCACGATGCGGAGCGCCGCGGCCGGGTCGACGAGGAGGGACGCGAACAGGCCGGGCGGGGCGCCGGCCTCCCTGAAGACGTCCTCGATTGCGAGTGCGCACCCTGGCACGCACGATGCGTGCTTGAGAATCACCGCGTTCCCCGCTGCGATGGCGGGAGCCGCGCAGCGGAACACCTGCCAGAAGGGGTAATTCCACGGCATCACGGCGAGTATCACGCCAAGGGGCTCGAACGCCACCTTGGACTCCGCCGCCTCGGTGTCGACCTTGAGGTCGGCGGAGAAGTCCGGGCCGTTGCGGCTGAAGTACTCGCACGCCAGGGCGCACTTTTCGACCTCCGCCGCGGACTGGCGCACGGGCTTGCCCATTTCGGAAGTAATCAGACCGGCGAGGATTCCCTTTTTCGCCCGCAGCACCTCGGCCGCCGCGGCGAGGAGTCTGGGTGCGTCCGGGGTCCGTGCGAAGGAGGCCTGGGCCGCGACTGCGCGGTCGAGGGCGGATTCGACGCTGCCGCCGTCGTGGCCTTCGTACTCCCGCATCAGCATGCCCGTGGCGGGATTCCTGGATTCGAACCTTTTCATGGCGTCCTTTCCGGGAAACGGCCCTCGCTCCGGGCGCGCGGGCTCCGCCGCGGCGCTCCCCGGCGGCCGGCCGAATTCCTTGAAAATGCATCCGGACAGCGGGTATCATATGGGACCGGCGGAATGCGATTCAAGAGCGGGGCTGCCCGTGCGGCGCCCGGACCGAAGTCCAACGGGCCGTGGAGTTTTGAATTGGAAGGAGCGGATTCATGAGCGACTCGAACCCCCTGCAGGCAATCATCCGGCAGAGCATAGACATAGAGACCTACAAGCAGCACATGTGGGAGGGAAGCTTCGATGAATACCTCCGCATCGTCCTGGACAACCCGGGAGTTGTCAGGAACGCGTTCCAGCGGCTGTACGACATGATTATCAACTACGGATTCCGGGAAGTGAGGAAGCACAAGGAGAAGGTGATGCACTTCAACTTCTTCGAGGATCCGATAAGCGAAGGCCGAGACGCGATATTCGGCCTGGACAAGGCCCTGGAAAGGCTCGTGGGGATTCTGAGGTCCGCCGCCCACCGCTTCGGCCCCGAGAAGAGGGTCCTCCTCCTGCACGGGCCGGTAGGCAGCTCGAAGAGCACGATAGTCAGGCTCCTCAAGAGGGGAATCGAGAAGTACTCGCAGACCGAGGAGGGGGCCCTGTACTCGTACATGTGGGAGTCGCAGGACGGGGAAATCGAACCCTGCCCCATGCACGAGGAGCCCCTGAAGCTACTGCCCGTGGAGGCGCGGAAGAAGGTCCTCGCCGAGCTGAACCAGAAGTTCAACCGGGAATACAGGCTGAACATCGAGGGGGAGGTGTGCCCGTTCTGCAAGAAGTACTACAACGACTACATGAAGGAGTTCAAGGGGGACTGGAACGAGCTCATC
>JBFZBV010000530.1:0-6034 GCA_041308285.1 Planctomycetota bacterium
GAAGAAATCCACCCTGAAATAGCGGAAAAGCTGGACATCATTCGGCAGGCTATCGGGCTATGAACACCTTCGAGGTCCCGGAACCAATCCTGAACACGCCCTTCGAAGAGCCGAGGGAGCACTGGTGGATCATCGAGGGGCAGACTCCCGAGAAGCGCCAGGGCCGCAGGCCGGCTATGTACTACTACATCGAACCGGACCGGGACCATAATGATCGCGGCGGGCTCTACATCGAGCTCAAGAGCGTGAGCCTGGTTCGCGAGAGGGTCCGGAAATGGCGCGAGCAGAAGTGGCCCGGCGCGTCCAGGACGACGCTCGATTTGCTGTCGTACTGGCGCCGGGAGGGCAGGGAGCGCAGGCTGTTCTTCGCCCAGATAGAGGCCGCGGAGACTGTGATCTTCCTGACCGAAGCGCGCGCTGATTTCCGCCAGGGAGTTGAAATCACGCGCGACGAACCGAGCGAAGAGACGAAGGCGCGCGGCTGCTCAGGCTTCCTCCGCTACGCATGCAAGATGGCCACGGGCTCTGGCAAGACGACCGTCATGGCAATGCTCGCTGCGTGGAGCATCCTCAATAAAATAAACAACCTCGGAGACAGGCGGTTTTCCGACGTCGTGCTGGTCGTCTGCCCGAACGTCACGATTCGCGAGCGCCTTCGCGAAATCAATCCGGATCAGGGGGAAGCGAGCCTGTACCGGACACGCGACCTGATTCCCGTCCATCTCATGCCGCAGCTTGCGCAGGGAAAAGTCATCGTCACGAACTGGCACGTGCTGGAACCGCAAACCCCTTTGAAACACCGGGATGGAGGAAGGGTCGTAAAAGCCGGAGTGCTGGTACGGACGACCGAAACGATACGAATCGGGCCGAAGAACGAAACAAAGCGGGGGACAAGGTGGCTGACCCGGGAGACGATGAGGCAACAATTGATTAACGGACTTGTCGAGGTCGTCGAGGGCGACATCGAGAAGGATGGAGCCGTAAAGGTCCGCAGCATGCGTCATCTCGAGAGTGACACATCCCTCGTGAACCGGGTTCTCCATGGATTAGGCGGCAAACAGAATATCCTGGTCTTCAACGACGAGGCCCACCACGCTTACCGCGTAAAGGTCGATCGGCCGGACGACTGGGAGGACATGGACGAATCAGAACGCGAGGAATGGCTCTCGGACAAGACTGAAGCCACCGTGTGGGTGGACGGGCTCGATCGAATCCACAAGCAGCGCGGAATCAATTTTTGCGTTGATCTGTCCGCAACCCCGTATTTTCTCAACCGCGTCGGCCAGGAGGCGAACCGGCCTTTCCCCTGGATAGTGAGCGATTTCGGGCTGATAGACGCCATCGAAAGCGGCCTCGTCAAGATTCCCCAGCTCGCGGTGCGCGACTGCACAGGTTCGGAAATCCCCGGCTACTTCAACATCTGGCAGTGGATTCTCCAGCCTGGAAGGCTGACCTCTTCCGAGCGCGGCGGGAAGCACGCGAGCCCGAAACCTGAAGCGATTCTCAAGTGGGCGCATCACCCGATTGCGATGCTCGGAGGCCTTTGGGAGGACGAATGGAAGAGATGGAGAGAGACGAAGGGCGAAGAGCGCACTCCGGTCTTCATCCTCGTTTGCAAGAATACGGCGCTCGCGAACGTCATATACGAATGGATTGGTAACGGCAGGAATCCGGTGGGAATTCCGCCGGCGAAGTTCGAGGGTTTCCGCAACGACGGCAGTCCGGCAAACACGATTATCGTGCACTCGAAGGTCGTCCAGGAAACCGATACCGGCGAGGCGAAAAGCGACGAATCGCGATGGATGAGGTTCACGCTCGATACGGTCGGCAAGCGCTCCTGGCCCCGCGACAGGCAGAGCCGTGATATATATCCTGAAGGATTCGCCGACCTTGCAAGGAAGCTCGACCGTCCCCTGCATCCGCCCGGCAGGGACGTGCGCTGCATCGTAAGCGTAGGAATGCTTACCGAAGGCTGGGACTGCAGCACCGTCACGCACATCATCGGGCTCAGGCCTTTCATGTCCCAGCTCCTGTGCGAACAGGTTGTTGGACGCGGACTTCGACGTGCAAGCTATGAAGTCGGACAAGACGGGAAACTGACCGAGGAAGTCGCCAAGGTCTTCGGAGTGCCTTTCCAAATCATCCCGTTCAAGGCGAATCCATCCGGTCCTGTCCCGTCGCCGGTTAAACGCCATCACGTCCGCGCCTTGCCCGAGCGATTGGATTTCGAGATTAGATTCCCCCGTGTAGAGGGCTATGCGCAGGCTGTGCGCAACAGCGTGTCGGTCGACTGGAACGGAATTCCGTCCGTCTCCATCGAGCCCGGGAAGATTCCATCCGAGGTTCAGTTGAAGGCGCTCCACCCCTCGAACACGGGAAGAATGAGCCTGTTCGGCCCTGGCAGAATGGATACGGTCGGACTCGATAGCTATCGCAGGTCACGGAGGACACAGGAGGGTATCTTCGACGCTGCAGGAGAATTGACAAGGCTCTTTCGGTCTCAGAAGGGCTGTGAAATCCCGGCGCACTCTCTCTTCCCGCAACTTGCGAGAATCATTTCAAGGTTCGTGGAAGAGAAAGTGGAGGTGAAGGCTCCGGCTGACGGGAAGGACCTTTTCCTCTCTCCGTACTATGGATGGCTTGTCGATGAGCTGTTGGACAACATCAGGGGAGACGTCTCGGAAGGTGAGGCTTCGGAGCTTCCCCTAATCGAGGAGTCTCGCGGGGCGGGATCAACGTCGGAAATCGACTTCTGGACAAGCCGGGAAGTCCGCGAGGTGATGAAAAGCCATGTGAATTACATTGTCGCAGACACCAGGAGATGGGAGCAGTCCGCGGCCTACTTCATCGACACGCATGAAGACGTCGCTGCGTTTGCCAAGAATTCCGGTCTCGGGCTCGCGATTCCGTACTTTCACAACGGTGAGCAGCACGAGTACATCCCGGACTTCGTCATCCGGCTGAAATCCGCGGATGAACGGTATTTGCTGCTTGAGACCAAAGGCTTCGATCCGCTCAAGGAGGACAAGCAGGCCGCGGCGGAGCGCTGGTGCAATGCAGTGAATGCCCATGGAGGTTTCGGCATATGGTTGTACCGCGTTACAGACCAGCCCGAGAAGGTCCGGTCCGTCATTGACAGCTGTATCCATCCATAACCCGGACGAGCCGGCACCAAAGAGATTGGGCTCGTCCGGGTTATAACACCCGCTGCGCGCGTGAAATCGGAATATCTTTGTCTTTGAAGTTTCTACAAGAATATTCCGCTAAGTGACTTCTGATGTCGTCAGGGCCTGCGCCTGATCGACCTGAGGACCAGCCCCGCGCCTGCCATGCCCGCCAGGACGAAGCCCGCGATGCCGAGAACCGGCACGTCCCCGGCCATGGGGCCGGCCTTCGCCACGCACAGAAGCGACGACGCAATCAGGAGCGATCCGAGCGTCGCGGAAAGGGCCAGTCTCGAGCCGAGGTTCTCGATGTTCCTCTCCAGCGTCTCGGTGCCTTCCAGCCTGACCCGGAACCTGGCGTTCCCCGCCTTGACCTGGCCGAGGATGAGCCTCAGGTCCGACGGGAGGCGCTTGACGAGCGCCGACATGTTCCAGGACAGCTGGTGGAGATGGCTCAGGATTCTGCCGGGCCCGAGCCAGCTCTTTATGAACTCGGCCGTGTACGGGTCGGCCACGCTCTTCAGGCTGAATTCCGGGTCCAGCTTCTTGCAGGTTTCCACCACGAGCATCAGCGACCTGCCGAGAAGCACGAAGTCGCGGGGGAAGAGGATGTTGTTCCGCCTCGCAACCCGCATCACGTGCGTGAACACCTCCGAGGTGTCGAGGGCCACGAGCGGCACCTCGTAATACATGTCGAGGAGCTCGAGCAGGTCGCTCTTGAACCCCCTCTCGTCCACGGGCTCCTTGAAGACGCCGATGTCCGTGGCGAGGTCCGCGAGCAGGGGCAGGTCCCTCCTGCCGACCGCGACTATCATGTGGCCGAGCTGGCTCCTGAACTCGTCGGTCAGGTGGCCCGTCATGCCGAAGTCAATCAGCCCCAGGACCCCGCCGGAGTCCACCAGCATGTTCCCCGGATGCGGGTCCGCCTGGAACAGGCCCTCGGCGAAATACTGCTTCATGAAGGCCCGCCCGAGCTCCGTGGCCAGCTTGCGCCTGTCGACGCCCATCTCCGCGAGCTTCCGGGAGTCGCCGATGTTGAACCCCTCGATGCGCTCCATGGTGAGCACGTTCCTCGTCGTGTGCTCCCAGAAGACTGCCGGGCATTTGACCGCGGGGTTGCCCTTGAACATCTCCGCGAACCTCATGGTCGTGGAGGCCTCGAACGTGAAGTTGAGCTCGCGCGCGAGCTGTCTCGAGAATTCCTCGGCCAGCATCGCGGGCCTGTAGATTCTGAGTTCCGGGACGTATTCCTCCGCGAGCCTGGCGAGCACCTCGAGCAGGTCCAGGTCCTTCGCGACCAGGTCGTCGATGCCCGGCCTCTTTATCTTGACCACCACTGCGGTGCCGTCGTGGAGCTTCGCGTTGTGCACCTGGGCCATGGATCCCGACGCCTTGGGTTCCGGGTCGAACTCCGCGAAAGGGTCGGTCCCCAGCTCCCGGCGGACCACCTCGGCCGCCTCCGCCCCGGGGAACGGTTTCGGCCTGTCCTGCAGCTTGGCGAACTCCACGACGAACTCGACGCCCACGACGTCGGGCCTCAGCGAGAGCACCTGGCCCAGCTTGACGAACGTCGGACCGAGCTCCTCCATGGCGAGCCTCGCCCTGAGGGCGAGGGTCTCCTTCGGGGCGATTCCCAGGTCGGAGGGATGGATTTTGCCTATGCGGCTTATGAGCGGAAGCTGGCCCAGCAGGTTCATCTGAGCCACGATGTGACCGAACCCGTGCCTCGTGAGAACCTGGACAATCTCCTTCATTCTCCGCAGAGAACGGTAGGTCTTGGCGATGGAGAGGATGGACATTATTTCTTCTTGGTAATCCGCCCAGGTATCTTGACGTTCCTGAACTTGTTCAGGATTTCCTCGGCTTTCTCCTTGCTCACGCCCTTGACCACGGGGATTATCATCTTGTCGGAGAGCGTCTCGGCCTCGTCCCTGGAGATGCCTTTTATCTCGCACAGGAGGTCGACCGCCGCATCCTTCTTCTTCGAGGAGGAAATCTTCGAGAGGAACACGCTGTACGCCCCTCCTTCGTCCTCTTCCGCGGGCTCGGCTTCGGCGGTCTTCTTCTTGAGCAGAGGCTTCTTCGCCGGCTCCTCGGCTTCGGCGGCCATCTTCGCCGTCTTGGAGGGCTTCTCCTCGGCTTCCGCCTCCTCCGCGGGTTCGGCTTCCTCCGCGACCGGCTCAATCGAGGGGACGTCCTCGAGGCCCTCCTTCAGATCTTCTTTCTCGGCCGGCTGCTGCTCGGCCGGTTCTGCCAGGAGGTCGTCGCCCTTGGGCGCTTCGACCTTGGCCGTGGACGTCACGGACTGCTCGGTCTTGGCAGAGTACCCGCGGGCCTTGCCCGTCCAGGGCTGGAGTTCCGCGTCCGCCACGGTGACCTCGTCGCTCTCCACGATGTCGTCGGCGGTCTTCGGCTTGTAGTCGCGCGCTTTGCCGGTCCAAGGCTCCAGGTCCTCCTTCTCCTCCGCTTCCCCTTCGGCTTCCTCCCCGGCAGGCGCCGGGGCGGGCGCCTCCTTGGCCCTGTAGTCGTGCGCCTTGCCGGTCCACGGCGCCAGGTCGTCCTCCTCATCGAGGTCCGACTTTGATCCGAGCTCGACCTTCTCCACCTCCGCCGGGGGGCCCGGGACCAGGGCAGGCTCCGCCGCCTCCATGCTGGGCGGGACCGCGGCGGCTTCCGCGTAGACCTGCGGAGGCAGGCCGGGCGCGTCCTTCCATTCCAGGTCTTCCCCTTCGGACGTCAAGGGCACGGCGTCGTAGGAGTGCGCGGTCCAGGGCTCGCCGAATTCGTTCTCGGCCATCGCGATTGCGTCCTGCACCACGCCCTGGGCGGCTTGCGCAGGCGCCGCCTGGGCCTGGGCGGCGGCGGCAGGC
>JBFZBV010000531.1:0-18498 GCA_041308285.1 Planctomycetota bacterium
AGCCTCGAGAGGGTTTCGGCTACGACCCAGGAGGAAATCATGGGTGCGCTCGGCGGCCTGCCGTCCGAGGTCAGGCACTGCGCCCTGCTGGCGGCCGACACGCTGAAGGCGGCCTGCGAGGACTGCTCATCCCGATCGAAGACAGCCGCGGAACCCGCCTGCCCGGGCGGCCGGAGCGGACAGGACGTCGAGGCCGCCCGCCCGCACGCGGCAGGAACCGGCAGGGAAGAGGAGGAGCGCCGCCAGATAGAAGCCCGGATGAGCCGCGTGCGCCGCAAGGTGGTCGTCCTCTCGGGCAAGGGCGGCGTAGGCAAGAGCACGGTCGCCGTCAACCTGGCGGCGTCCCTCGTCATGTCCGGAAAAAGGGTCGGGCTGCTCGACGCGGACATCCACGGACCGAGCGTGACCACCATGCTGGGCCTCGAGAACAGCCCGGTCGGCGGGACCCCCGAGGAGCTCAATCCGGTGGACTCGAACGGCCTCAAGGTTATGTCGCTCGCCTTCTTCCTCCGGAGCCCGGACGATGCGGTGATTTGGCGCGGGCCGATGAAGATGGCGGCGATAAAGCAGTTCATCAAGGACGTCGCCTGGGGCGACCTGGACTTCCTCATCGTCGACCTGCCCCCGGGGACCGGCGACGAACCGCTCTCCGTGGTCCAGCTCATGGGCAAGGTCGACGGCGCAATCGTCGTCACCACCCCGCAGAAGGTGGCCGCCGTGGAAGTCAGGAAGTCCGTGACGTTCTGCAGGCAGCTCGGCGTGCCTGTCCTGGGGGTCGTAGAGAACATGAGCGGCTTCGCGTGCCCCCAGTGCGGGAAAATCACGTCCATACTGAAAGGCGCGGCGGGGAAGGACATCGCGCGGGACATGTGCGTGCCTTTCCTGGGATCCATACCAATCGACCCGCAGGTGGCGGACGCCTCGGATTCCGGCCTTGCATTCGTGAGAAGCAGCGCATCTTCCAGGACGGCCGAGGCGATGAGGAAAATAACCGGCCTCATCGCGGCCATAGACGATTCTCAGGCGGCCACGAGCCCGCAAGGGCCCGCGGACCCAGACGAAAGGGAGAAAAAACGATGAAGATTGCGATTCCGCTCTCCGGGGGGAGGCTCTCCATGCATTTCGGCCATTGCGAGCGCTTTGCGCTCGTTGACGTGGACGGGGGAGGGAAGGTGCTCAAGAGGGAGGACGTCGACTCCCCTCCTCACCAGCCCGGACTGCTCCCTGCGTGGCTCGCCGAGCGCGGCGCGAACGTGATAATCGCAGGCGGCATGGGCCAGCGCGCCATCGGCCTGTTCACGGAGAAGGGGATAAAAGTCGTGGTCGGCGCGCCGTCGGAGACCCCGGAGCGCCTCGTAGCCGACTACGTCTCCGGGACTCTCCAGACCGGCGGGAACGTCTGCGACCACTAGGCGGCGGCCGCCGGCCGCCGCCTCTTGACGCCAGGCCGGCGCCCCGGGATCCGGAAGGCGCAGGCCTGACTTTGCAACGCCGGCCTTGCTCAAGCCGCGGCACCGTTCTCAGACATGGCCCTATCCTCAAACGAGAATAAGGCATGAAAACACGACACCTTACCGGTTAACAGAACGCCGGCATTCAGAACTCGAACACGGCCCCTGCGGCGGCCGGGGCCAGGCGGCCGCCGAGCGCCTTCCCGAGCAGGGCTTCGGCCTTTTCGCCGGTGCAGTGGCACGGCGCGACGAGCATGAGGTCCATTGAGAGCAGAGCGTCGGCAGTGAGCCCAATCCGCCGGTCGTCGGCGTTCACGAGATGGAACCCGCCGACGACGGCGCGGACGGGCAGACCCGACAGGCGCCTCACGCGGTTCAGCGTGTTCACGATTCCCGCATGACAGCATCCCGCGCATACCACCGCTCCGCTGTCCGTCTCAATCCACATGGCAAGGTCGTCGTCTATCGCGTCCGCATGCGCGCCGGCGGGGTCCAGGAAGAAGGGGCCGCCTGCGTCCTCGTAGCCGGTTTCCCGGGGCACCGGCCCGGTAAGGCCGAATCCCCCGCCCGGAAGGACGGGATCCAGTACCCAGTGCATCCTGTCCCCGGCCAGCGCCCCGATTGCCTTCGCGGATTCGCGCGGCATGCCGATTGGATGCGGAATCCCGCCGCCGATGCTCCAGCGCGGCAGGAGGACTCCGGGGTGGCAGAACACTTCCGCGCCGGCCGAAGCCGCCAGCGCGTGCGGAAGCCCGCCCGTGTGGTCGAAATGGCCGTGGCTCAGCACGACGGCATTCGCCGAGGCGAGGTCCGCGCCCAGGGCACGGGCGTTCCCGGCAAGCGCGCCGCCCTGGCCGGTATCGAACAGGATGCGCCCGCCGCCGGCCTCGACCCAGAGCGACAGGCCGTGCTCCGCGGCGAGGCCCGGCGCGGCGCGGTTGTCGACCAGCACGGTTATTCTGATGGCGTCTCCGGCCATGTCCGCCTTTCCGGTCTCCGGAGCGGGGCGGGAGCCCGCCCGTCGACAACCCGCGTCAGGTCTCGCGCCGTCCTGCCCCCTGCGGCTGCCCTCCGAACCCCAGGGCGGTCCACACGCCCCTCACGTCCTCCGCGCACGGGGCTCCGGTCTCGATTACGGTCTTTTCGCTTATCTGCGCGGCGGTCACCGCCGCATCGTACCTGACCCTGCCCGCCACTGCGGCCCCTGCCCGCCTGGCCATCTTCTCGATGGTCCCGGTCATCTCCGGGTTGAGGTCCCATTTGTTGACGCAAACGGCTGCGGGGATCCCGAAGTGCTTCGCGAGGGCGAGGACGCGCCCGAGGTCGTGCTCGCCGGACACCGTCGGCTCCGTGACGACGAGGACCAGCGAGGCGCCGGTCAACGACGCTATGACCGGGCATCCGATTCCCGGCGGGCCGTCGACGATTATCAGGGATCGGCCACCCTCCTCGGCTATCCTGCGGGCCTCCTTGCGCACTGTAGACACCAGTTTGCCGGAGTTCTCGGACGCCGCACCCAGCCTCGCGTGGACCATGGGGCCGCACCGGGTGTTCGAGACCATCCATTCGCCGCAGAGGCGCTCGGGGAAGTCTATTGCCTTCTCGGGGCAGAAGCGCACGCAGACGCCGCAGCCTTCGCAGGAGATTTGATCCACCGAGAAGACCTCCCTGCCTTCGGGGCCCGCGGCCGCGCTCACCGCCCCGAACCGGCAGAGTTCCGCGCACGTCCCGCACCCGCTGCAGTCGCCTTCGCGGATGACCGCCTCGCGGCCGCTGTAGAAGTCCCGGCGTTCCTTCACGTGCGGAGACAGGAGCATGTGCAGGTCCGCCGCGTCCACGTCGCAGTCGGCGATTACCGGCCTTTCGGCGAGCACGGCGAACGCAGCCGCAAGGCTGGTCTTTCCGGTTCCGCCCTTGCCGCTTATGACCACCAGCTCCCTCACTGCCGGCCTCCGCATGGCGGGCTGCCGCACTTCTCGTCGCGGCCGCAGCATGTCCTGCCATGCTGCTCGAAAGAGCACCCGCCTGCCGAGGCGCTCCTGTCCGGATGGGCGCCCTTGACTATCACGCCCGCCCCGCCGGAAACTACCCTTCTCACCTTGCCCCGGCATTTCGGGCATTCGGAGACGGGATCGTCCTTCATGGCCTGCATCAGATCGAACCTGTGCCCGCAGGCGTCGCACACGTAATCGTAGGTCGGCATTGCGCCCTCCAGCGCGCCGGGACGCAGCGCCCGGCGCCAGTTCAAGAATGATTCGCCCGAAAAAGCCTCAATTCCGGGCGAATCATATCCGATTGGAGCATGGCGAAGCCATGCGTCTTCGCAACCTATTCGGTATTGTACTGTTACGCGCTTTGCAAAACAGGTCGATTCTGCCGAAACGCAATGCAGGGTTTTTACGGCAGAATCAGGAATGATTCCGGATTATTCTCCCGAAATCCTGGCCCAAAGACTCCTGAAAAGGCCGCCATATTCCGGCAGGGCGTCCGCGATGAGAATCCCCCTGGAATATGCCTCTGCAATCCTGCGATCATCCGGGATTTCGAGAAACATCGGGACGCCCTCGGCATCGCAGTAATCATGGACCCTCCGGTCCCCGGACCCCGCCCGGTTCAGGACCACGGCGAAAGGAATCCCGAGTTCCCGCACGACTTCGGCCGCAAGCCTCATGTCGTGCAGTCCGAAAGGCGTGGGTTCGGTCACGAGCAGGGTGAAATCGCTGTCCTTGAGCGTGGCTATCACCGGGCAGGACGTTCCGGGCGGCGCGTCGTATATGGCGTGCGTCCTGGAATCCGCCCTGGCCTTGACCGCCCGAATCAGAGGCGGCGCCATTGCCGCCCCGACGTCGAGGCGGCCCTGGATTAGCCTTATCCGGCCGGACCTGGCGGTCTCGACCACGCCGATTCGCCTGCCGACCTCGGTTATGGCTTTCCTGGGGCACACCATCGCGCAGCCGCCGCACCCGTGGCACATCTCCGGGAACACCACCGGAGCGGTCCCGAAGGAGACGATTGCGTGGTAAGCGCATAATTTACCGCATTCGCCGCACCCGTCGCACAGGGACTCGTCGACCTGAGGGACCTGCACGGATACGACCTCGCATCCTTCCGGGCAGCCCTTCAGGAACAGATGGCAGTTCGGCTCCTCGACGTCGCAGTCGACGAGCTGGACGTCCGTTTCCATGGCCCTTGCGAGGTTGAGCGAGACCGTGGTTTTCCCGGTGCCGCCTTTGCCGGATGCTACGGCCACCTTCATGCCTGCCTCCCGCCGGGGGCGCCGCCGAATCCGCGCTTTCCCCTAATCATCGCGGTCTCCCCGTCCACTTCCCTGTACCAGCCGTCCTGGGTGTCCTCGATGCGGTCGAATCTTGCGGAGTAGGGCTTTATGTCGAGCAGGGGAGTGCCGTCCAGGATGTCGATGTTTTCGACATGAAGCACGCGGCCCTCTCGCCGGAGCAGTTTCACCACGCTGAGGCCTATCAGGTTCGGCCGGCAGGGCGCGCGGGTCGAGAAGACTCCGCGCACCACGTCCTGGAGGAAGGGCTTGACCCTCAGCCTCACTCCGCCGCATCTGTGGAAACTGTAGATTAGGAAGATGTGAGAGAACCCCTCCAGGTCCGAAAGGCCTTCCTCGAACTCTGGAAAGACTTCGACATGCCCCTTGCAGCCGCATGCGAAGACGGGCTGGATTGGCGTCTCCTCCTCCCTCGTGTGGACGCTTCTGACAATCCCAATCGGCTTGAGGACGATTTCAGGCTCTGTCACGCCCAATGGCCCCCCACGTCGGGGGAGGCGGCCTCGATGAGCTTTCCGAGACGGAAAAGCTCCAGCGCCGCGGCTACTGTCGGGACATCGGCATTATAGACTTTGATGCCTGCAGCCCTGAGCACCCGGAAAGCCTTGGGCCCGCAATGGCCCGTGATGACGGCCTCCGCCCCGGCCCGTGCCACGGCCTCGGCCGACTGGATTCCCGCCCCTTGCGCGGCGTTGAGGTTCTGCGCGTTGTCAATGATTTGGATGGCCCCTGTTTCCGTATCCAGGACGAGAAACTTCAGGGCGCGTCCGAACCTGCTGTCCAGGGGAGCTTCGAGGCCGTCCCCTGAGGTGGAAAAGGCGATTTTCAAGCTGTTCCTCCTTCAAATCAGACGCCTGACCCCGGAAGCTACCGGACCGGGATCAGGCGGTCCAGCCGTGCGCTGTCCTTGCAGTTCCGGTTTCAATCGGGTTTGACCGCTGATTCGAGCTCCGACAGGCGCTTCCTGATGAATTCCAGCTCCGCCTGCAGGTTCTCGGCCTCCATCTTCAGCGCCTGTTTCTGCATTTCGGGATTGGGCTCGGAATACCGAGGCTCGAAATCCCGGTTTGCAGGCGAAGCGCCGTAAAACGCCCTGCCCATGAATCCGCGGGCGAAGAACCTGTTTCGCCTGCCGCCGCCCCGCCCGAAGCCCATCCCGAACCCGCGGCCCTGCATCGGATTGGCGTATCCGGGCATTCCGAACCCGGCGCAGAATCCTGCGCCCCGTCCTGTCATCGGACCCACCCCGTTCGGTCCAGTTCCGTCTCCTCTTGGCATGATAAGTCCTCCTAAACCAAGACCAACCGATTCTATTCCCTATTCATGGCGGAACCGCAATCCGGGCATCTGCGGCCGGAGCACGGTTCGCCTTCCAAATGCCTTTCTCTGCGGCCGCACAAGGGGCAGACGCAGAATCCGGCGGGGCCGGCGAATGGTCTGCCTGCGCCCCGGCCCGGCCCGCCCATGCCGCGGCCGCTTCCGGCGCGCCGCCTCCGCATGCAGCAGCCGGGCATGGCGAAGGCGTCCATGGCGGGGCCCTTTGCGAAGAAAGCGGCCACGACATCTTCAAGGTCGCCCGCAACGAAGGGAACCACCCGTATCCCGTAGGCCTCGACGATCCCCTGCATGGGCCTTGAAATCGCTCCGCACACCAGTGTCTCTGCTCCGAGTTCGACGAGTCTCAAAGCCTTCTGGGCAGGAAGTTCCGCGTTGACGGCCTCCATTGCCTGCGTCCGCGGCCCTCCGGCGGCTGCATCCACAACCAGGACCTGCTTCGCCACGTCGAAGACCGGCGCGATTCTGTTTTCCCAAGCTGCGAACGCGACTTTCATCTGACTCCTCTGAATCCGTATGGATGACTCGCACACTCCGTGCCGCAACGAAGCGGATTCTGCGATGCGCGCAACCCCTTGGCTCTGAATGATTAACGGAGGCATGTGGAGCGCGGGTCCGGGAACTATAGTAGCATAGTTGCAATTATAACAGATAATGACAGTTGCAGAATCGCTACTTCTTGCGGCCGGATCTTCCGTCCCTGCCGGCGAATTTCAGGCCGAGCTTCTTCATCCGCCGGTGGAGGGTGGTCTTGTGCACGCCGAGCTCCTTCGCAGCCGCGGACCGGTTGTACCCGTTCCGATCGAGAGCCGCCCGGATTGACTGCGCATCCAGGAGGTCGTGCGCGGCCCGGATGTTGCAGGAGGTGCGCATGCCCGCAAGTCGGGCCGTCAGGTCCTCGGGCAGGTGCTCCATCCCGATATACCCTTCGCTGCAGAGGATGAAGGCCCGTTCGACCGCATTCTCGAGCTCCCGGACGTTGCCGGGCCAGTCGTGGGCCATGAGGAGGGACATCGCCTCGGCCGAGACGCCCTGGACGGACTTGCGCTGCAGCCTGTTGAAGCGCGCGACGAACTGGTCCGCGAGGAGGGGGATGTCTTCCTTGCGGTTTCTGAGAGGCGGCACTTCAATCCGGACCACGTTGACACGGTAGTAGAGGTCCTCCCTGAACGAGCCGTCGCGGACGAGGCCTGCGAGGTCCTTGTTGGAAGCGACTATCACGCGCACGTCTGCCGTCTCGGATTTGTTCGATCCCAGGGGCTCGAAAGTCCGCTCCTGCAGCACCCGGAGCAGCTTGACCTGCAGGGCTGGGCTGACGTCGCCAATCTCGTCGAGGAACAACGTTCCGCCTTTCGCGGCCGAGAAGCGGCCGGGCTTGTCCCTGCCGGCCCCGGTGAACGCCCCGGCCTTGTAGCCGAACAGCTCGGACTCGAGCAGCGAATCGGGCAGGGCTCCGCAGTTGACCGCCACGAAAGGCCCGTCGCGCCTCGGGCTCTGGCCGTGGATGGTGCGGGCCATCAGCTCCTTCCCCGTGCCAGTCTCCCCCAGGAGAAGGACGGTGCTGGGGCTCACTGCGATGGCAGGCAGGACCTCGAAGAGCCTCTGCATGAGCACGCTCCGGCTGGCCAGGTCGCCAATCCTGAACCTGCCCTCCAGTTCCTGACGCAGCGCTTCGAGTTCGGACAGGTCCCGGAACGTCTCCGCCCCGCCGACCACCCGGCCTTGCGCGTCCTTCAGAACCGCGGTCGACACGCTTATCGGGATTCGATTGCCTGAGGCGTCGATGATGTACCCGGATTTGCCGATGACGGGCCTGCCGGTATCCACGGTGCGCCTGAGCGCGCAATCGGACCCGCACATGCTCGAGCGGAAGACGTCGGAGCAGCGTTTGCCAATCGCTTCGGAGCGTCTCATGCCGGTAATCTGCTCCGCCGCGCGGTTGAAGGACGTGACGAGCCAGTCGCCGTCGACCGTGAAGACCCCGTCGGAAATGCTCTCCAGTATCGCATCCGTCGGCGTCGCCTTCCCCGATTTCCCTTTCTTGTCTCGTTCGGCCATGATTTGCGTTCCGGACCGGTCAAGAATCCATGCTGCATCCCGCGCCTTTATACCATGCGCAACCCGCCTGGAAAAAGAGGGGGGGCGCACGCGGATGCGCCCCCCTTGCTAATTGCCCGTCAGACCCGGACCAACCTCAATCCAGGACGACAACGATTACGCTGGCGCTGAAAATCTGGGTCCCCAGGTCGAAAGACCCCAGCGCGCCGATGCGCGCCACGCAGGACGTGGTCGTGATGCGGGAATTGAGCGAATCTATGAACGGGGCGAATGTGTAGTGCACCTGGATCCCCTGGTTCTCGTAGATCACGTAGATTCCGTACGCGTACTTGGGGACAATCCTTGGGGCCGGCGAGTTCAACAGCGTCACGGTCCCTGCGAACCCGTCGTCCACGAGCTTCCAATTGGCTCCGGTAACGTCCGTCAGAATGCCCAGGTAAGTGCACGTGAGAGGGGACACGACGGCCGGAGGGACCCACCCGCATGTGAGGAGCCTCGCGCTGTCGTTGCGGTTGACCAGCGAAACGGCGGTGAATTCGGTTGTGGCGGACCCCAGGGGGTTCACGCAGCCTATCGCCCTGATGCGGGAATTGATTGTTATGCCCGTGGCGTCGAGGCCCGTGACGTTTACCGTATAAGCGGTCGGAACCGCCTCCGGGGTCCCGCCGACCGTGAAGTTGAAGAGCCCGACGTCGCGCAGCCCGAACCGGACCACGTTGAGCGTGAGCACGTTCCCGACCGGGGCGCCTGCCGCGTACCCGTACACGTCGGACCTGACGAGCCTCACCACGCCGGAAGTCGTGGAGGCGTCGAGCGTGACTCCGGCGAGCGTCCCGAACGCGACGATTCTCTGGCCTATGCTTATCGAGTCCGTGTCAAGCGTTACGGCGGAGTCGCGCTCGATGACGCCCGTGTTCGCGAACGAGACGTTGACCGTGTGGGAAGTATTGAAGGTCCTGGTGCCGGTCGAAACGTCCTTTGAGGTCCCGAGAACCGTGAGCGACGCGTCGCTTCCAGCTCCGTTATCGCGGGCTACGACAAGTCCTTCCACCCAGTCCTGTCCGCTGCCGAACGTGCCTGCCCCCGCCTCGACCGTGGAGGCTTGGAGAACGCGCTCGACGGTATCGACCACGCCGCGCACCCAGACCCGCGTGGTGCCCATGGTCATGGCCGCAAGGGCCGTCAGCCCCGAGGGTCCGGTGTAGGCGGCGCCGTCCACGTGATAGGTGGTCGTCGAAGCCACGGACACCGTGAACGAGCCGATTGTCGATCCGTCGTTCGCCTTCTTCTCCACCGTGAAAGTCCCTGCCGACGCGTCCGCTGCGGTCATGAACCCCGTGGCGATGATGGACTTCGGATTGGTCGGATCGACCTCCACGGTCACGACGGGCGTGAAGGTCACCTCGTTTTGGCCTGTGTTCACGGAAATGGCCTGGTCGAGGTTCAGGTCGAGCATGAACAGGTGGTTGCGCCCCTTGGTGACGTAGGGCCTGTCGCCCTGGCTGAAGTCGATGTTCAGCTGCACCGTGCCCGTGAGCGCACTGCCGTCCGAATCGAGCAGAGCGGCAGGCGTTGTCGAGCCCTTGACGTAGGCCAGGGCGTTGGTGAAGTCGAGCGTCATCGTCATCCCGGTGTAGTATCCCGCCTCGAGCCCGGTGCCGACCACGAGTTCCCCGACGTCTTCGAGCGACACGAAGTCCACCCTCGTGGCTTTTGCAAGCACGCTGACATCCGCGCCGGAATACTTGTGGAACACCACGCCGGTGACATCCACCTCGAAGAGATCAAGGTCGTCGGTGGCCGCGTCGGTCAGAACCAGCGTTGCCTGGCTCGTGTCTGCAGCGGGAGAGTCGTCTTTCCGGCAAGCCGGCATCAAGGCAAGGCACGCGAGCGCCAGGGGGACAAGAAACCATTTCGCACTCATGGCAACCTCCATAACATCATCATCGTCAAAAGGATACGTCTGCCAAGCCAGGCCGCTCCGCAGAAACGCATTGTATTATACAAGCTCAACACTCTACCCGCAAAACAGGACCGCTGCATTTCCGGATCCCGCGGCGCTTGCGCATGCCGCCGGCCGGGATAACATGCCGGATTACGGACCCGGGGGTCCGGCCGGGGCTTCCACCGCTCCACGCCGGACATGTGCGGCAGTCGCCGCAGGAATCTGCCGCGAGGAGGAAGCTTGGCCCTTACTTCGGAATGGCGGCGGAGAATCGAGAACTGGCGAAGGGAGCTCAGGAACCACCTGTACAGGCCCCTCGCCGAAATCAATCTCGAGGGATTCGCGACCGCGGAGGATCTTGCTCCTGCAGCGGCCGCCGCCCGCCGCTTCGAACCCATGCCGCCGGGGTCGAAATGGGGCGCCAAATGGGAGGTCGGCTGGTTCCGATCCTCGTTGGAGACGCCTGCAGGGGCGGCCGGGCTCCGTCTCGCCGTCCGCCTTTCCACGGGCGGGGAAAGCCTGCTCCGCGTCGGCGGCCGTATCGCAGGCGCCTTCGACCGTGAGCACACCGAAGTGACGCTGGAGAAATCCGCGGTCCCCGGAAAGAAATACGTGCTCCTGGCCGAAGCCTACGCCGGCCACGGGCCGGTGGCATGGACCCCGGGCCCGGTGCCGCCCGGCAGGAAGCCGGTCCCGGACTGCCCGGCCCTGCAGCGCGAAGTGGGGCAATCCAGCGCAGGAGTCTGGGAAGAGGATGCTTACCAGCTCTTGATGGACGTGGAGACGCTGTGGTCCCTCAGGAGCAGGCTCGATCCCGATTCCCTGCGCGCCTCGGAAGTGGACCGGGGACTGCGCGAGTTCTCGGCAATCGTGGATTTCGAGCTTCCGCGCGAGAGGATGTTCGAGACGTTCCGATCCGCCCGGAAGGCGCTCGCCCCCCTGCTCGCATGCAGGAACGGGTCCACTTCGCCGACGCTCTTCGCCTTCGGGCACGCGCACATCGACGTCGCATGGCTCTGGCCCCTGGCAGAGACGCGCAGGAAATGCCTCCGCACCTTCGCGAACCAGCTCGCCCTGCTCGAAGAGTATCCCGAAGCCGTCTTTCTGCAGAGCCAGCCCGAGCTCTACGTCATGACGAAGGAGCGAGACGCGGACCTGTACGGCCGCGTGGCCGGGGCGGCGCGCGGAGGCCGCATAGCGGCCGACGGCGCCATGTGGGTCGAGGCCGACGCCAACATAACCGGCGGGGAGAGCCTCATAAGGCAGATAATGCGCGGCAGGAGGTTCTTCCGCGAGGAGTTCGGCGCCTCCTCGGAGGTCTGCTGGCTGCCGGACGCGTTCGGGTTCAGCGCCGGCCTGCCGCAGATTCTGCGCGGATGCGGCGTGAAGGGGTTCGCCACGGCCAAAATCCTCTGGAACTACCACGGGGGCGATCCCTTCCCGTACAACACGTTCGAGTGGGAAGGCGCAGACGGATCGGCGGTGCTGGCGCACATGTGCAAGGACTACGACTCCCCCGCCGATCCCGCGACCGCCATCGACCGCTGGAAGGAGCGGGCCCAGAAAGACGGTATGACCGGGAGGATGTTCCCGTTCGGCTTCGGCGACGGCGGCGGAGGCCCCACGAGGGACCACCTCGAGTTCGTGCGGAGGCTCCGCGATCTCGAGGGCGCCCCGAAGGTCGTGCCCGCCGCGCCGGCGGAGTTCTTCCGCAGCGTCGGGGAGAGCGGATGCGCGCTCCCGCGCTACTCCGGCGAGCTCTACTTCCAGGGCCATCGAGGCACCTTCACGTCCCAGGCGGAGATGAAGAAGCTCAACCGGGCGTGCGAGAACCTCCTGCGCGAGGCCGAGATGTGGGGATCCGCGGCAGCTGCGCTGCGCGGCTTCGCCTTCGGCCCCGGCACGCTCGATCGGGCGTGGCACGCTGTCCTCGTGAACCAGTTCCACGACATACTCCCGGGATCATCCATAGGCGAGGTCTACGCGGAGGCCGAAGCCTCGGCCCTCGAGGCGTCCGCGCTCGCCGGGAGGACTGCCGCGCGCGCCGCCGAAGCCCTTGCCGGGCCCGGGGAGGGAATCGCGGTCTTCAACCCCCTCTCATGGGAGCGCAGGGCGCTCGTGCCAATACCGGCAGGATGGGACTCCGCGGCCGGAATCGACGGCCGCCCGCTGCCGGTCCAGTCGGATGGCGGCGGCAAGACGGCCGAAGTCGAAGTGCCGTCGTGCGGCTGGACTAGCATCGTCCCTTCCGGCGCCCCGTGCCCGGCGGTCGGCGGAGCGGCCTCAGCCTCGGGCCGCGTGATAGAGAACGGGCTAATCAGGGCGGAGTTCGACGATTCCGGCGAGATCGTTAGCCTCACCGACTCGGAGACCGGGCGGGAATTCGCGGCCGGGCCGTGCAACCGCCTCATGCTGTTCAAGGACGTGCCGGCGATGTGGGACGCGTGGGACGTGGACAGCATCCACGAGCAGCTGCCCGCGGATTCTCCCCGCTGCGCGTCAATCGAAGTGCTGAGCCGCGGCCCGCTCAGGGCGAGCATCGGGATTGAGCGCATGATTGGCGAGTCCCGCGTCTCGCAGACTGCGAGCCTCGCGAGGGGATCGAGGCGCATCGAGTTCGCCACCAGGGTGGAATGGAGGGAGAGGCACAGGCTGCTTAAGTCGTCCTTCCCGGTCAACATCCGCGCCGACGAGGCGGTGCACGAGGCGCAGTTCTGCCACGTCCGCAGGCCGACGCACAGGTCGAGGGCCTACGACGCCGACCGCTTCGAGGTGCCGCAGCAGAGGTGGACCGCCCTGGCGGAGGAAGGCCGGGGGTTCGCCGTGCTCAACGACTGCAAGTACGGCGTGAGCGTGCTCGGCGGGGACCTGAGGCTGACCCTCCTCAAGTCCGCCCTCGCCCCTGACCCGGAGGCGGATCGCGGAACGCACGAGTTCACGTACGCGGCGTTCCCGTGGACCGGCAGCATGGCCGGGTCCGGGGTGGTCAGGGAAGCAGCGGAGCTCAACTCTCCGGTGCGGGCCGTCAGGGGCGGATCGGGAGCGGCAAGCCTGTTCTCCGTCAGTGCGCCGAACGTCGTGGTCGAGACGGTGAAGCCTGCCGAGGACGGATCGGGCGACGTAATCGTGAGGCTCTACGAGAGCATGCGGACCGCGACGGCCTGCGTGCTCGCGACCGCGCTCGAAACGGCCTTGGCCAGGCAGACGGACATGCTCGAGCAGGGCGGGCGGGCGCTGGAACGCGAGCCGGGCGGGATTCCCCTCGATTTCAGGGCGTTCGAAATCAAGACGGTCAGGCTTTCGCTCAGGAGGAAGGTCTGATGGGCAGGATATTGATTGCCGGATACGGGACTCTGCTGCTGAGCGAGTCCCTGGGGAAGACGGTGGGCGAACGCGAGGCCGCGATGAAGGCCTCGGCCTGGATACCCGTGCGCGTGGACGGCTACAGGCGGCTCTACAACCTTTCGCCGCCGCACTACAAGCCGTCGTTCCGCGCGACGGCGGACCCGGTGGAGAAATCCGCCGCTAACGTGGAGCCCTGCGCCGGATGCTGGTTCAACGGCATCGCGTTCGAAGCGGACGAGTCGGAGACGGCCCTCCTCGATCGCAGGGAGGGGATATACAGGAGGACGCCGGTCCGGCTCTCGAGGTTCGACACGGGCGCGCCGCTTGGCGGGGGGTTCGTGTACGTGGGCCCCGCCGATTCCGAACTGGTCTGCCGGGACCCGGCGAAGCTTCTTCCGAGATGGCTCGACTTGAACTACGCCCGGGTGGGGGCGTACCGCGCAGGCGCGGATTTCGGCAGGGCGTTCGACGAGACCACCTTCCTTGCCGACGGCGCCACCCTGGTCGCAGACAGGTACCGCGGCCTTCTCGGGGACCTGTCGCGACTGGAGTGACGGTTTCTCATTTCACGAGGGCCGATCATGTTCAGGAAACTCCGCGAGGCCGACAGGACGCGCGTGCTGGAGTGCCTTTCGCGCGAGCCGGCGTTCAACGTCTTCCCCATCGGCGACATCGAGAACTTCGGGTTCGAGGCCGATTTCCAGGACGTCTGGGGCGACGAGACCGCGGGTGGGACGTTCGACGCGGTGCTTTTGCGCTACTTCCGGAACCACGTGCTCTACGCCGCGTCGCCGGGCTTCGACCGGGAAGGGGCCGCAGGCATCCTCGCCGGGGCTCCGCGCGACGCGATGCTGTCGGGCAAGGAAGGCCTGGTGATTGAGATTGCGAAGCGGACCGGATTCGACGAGGTGCGGGGGCAGTACCTCCTGGAGCTCAAGCCTGACGCCCGGATCGGCCCCGGCCCGGATCCCGCAGTCGAGTGGGCGACTCCGGAGGACTGCGACGACGTAATCGCCCTTCACGGCGAGATCGAGGAGTTCGGCCCGTTCCGCCTCGCGACCGAAGGAATCAGGCACGACATCGAGACCGGGACCGGGCGCACAGCGGTCATGCGCGTGGGCGGCAGGGCGGTCTCTTCGGCCTCGTCGGCGGCGGAGAATTCGAAATCCGCGATGCTCATCGGCGTGTGCACGTCGAAGGGGCACCGCGGCCTCGGGCTCGCGACCCGGTGCATCTCGGCCCTGTGCAGGGCGCTGCTCTCCGAGGGGAAGACCGCCTGCCTCTTCTACCACAATCCGGACGCCGGCCGGATCTACAAGCGCCTGGGGTTCCGCGACGCGGGCCGATGGGCCATGGCGACCCGGAGCGCGGACCGTGGGATCGAGCCGTAGGGGCGGTTCGCGAAACGCCCCTGCCACGAGATTCGTCCCTGCGCGCATTCGACACCGGGACCGCCGACGGATTTGGGAAGACGCTGAAATGACGCGGATCGAACCCATCGGGTCCGGCGGCTAGCAGGCCCCCTTGGGCGAGTCGATTCTCCCGCGGATGAACTCCGCCCTCGCGACGTCCCTCTCCGTGGGGCCGAGCTTGCGCCCCGCCGTCTTCTGGATGTGCGCGGGCTGCGTGAGGAAGAAGAGCTCGTTCACGGTCCCGATGTCCACGCCCTCGACGAGGCCGAGGTTGATCCCCATCCGGACCGCGGACAGATGGTCCATCATCTCCTCGGAGGATATCCTCCTCGCGTGCCTCAGCATGCCGAGCGCGCGCATGACGCGGTCCTCGAGCAGGTTGCTGTCCTCGGAGAGCCAGGTCTCCCGGGTCCGCCGTTCGTACTCCACTATCTTGGGGACGGCCTGCGCGAGGTCGTCGAGCAGCTGCATTTCGGGCTTGCCGAGCGTCATCTGGTTCGAAATCTGGTAGAAATCCCCCAGCGCCTGGGTGCCTTCCCCGTAGAGCCCTCTCACGGCGAGGCCGATTTTCGATATGGCCTGGAAGACCTTCTCCATCTGCTTCATGAACCCCAGGGCCGGCAGGTGCACCATGAGGGAAGCGCGCAGTCCCGTGCCGACGTTCGAGGGGCAGGCCGTCAGGTATCCGTACTGGGCCGAGAACGCGAACTGGATATGCTTCTCGAGATCGTCGTCCAGGCGATCCGCCCGAAGGTAAGCCTCCTTGAGGGCCATTCCCGGCATAATCGCCTGGATGCGGAGATGATCCTCCTCGTTGACGAGCAGGCTCAGGACCTCCTCGCCGTCGATTGCGGCGCCCCTCGGGCCGTCGCCGCCCGCAAGCTCCTTGCTGATGAGATGCCGCTCGACGAGAAGGAGCCTGTCGATGGGGTCGGCGTCGGAGAGGTCCATGTACTCGACGTCGGTCCTGCCGGACTTCGAGAGGGCGCTCTGGACCAGGCTCACAATCCGCTTGCGGTCGTCCTCGGTGGCCCTCGCCAGGAACGGCAGTCCGTTTATGTTCCTCGCGAGCCTCGCTCTGCTCGAGATGACGATGTCGCCGTCCCGGCCGGAGCAGGCGATCCACCTTCCCGCTTTCCGCGCCATGTCGTCAAGATTCATCGCGGTTCTCCAGAACCCGAATCCTGTCCCTGATGGCCGCCGCCTTCTCGTAGTTCTCCTGCTGGACCAGGGATTCGAGTTCCAGGCGCATCTGCCTTATCTCTTTCTCGATTGCGACCTTGCTTCCGGCCTGCGACGGAATCTTGCCCGTGTGCTGCCTGGCGCCGCCGTGAATCTTCTCGATGAGTTCCCCGAGGTGCTCCGCGAAGACCGAGTAGTCCTCCGGGCAGCCGAGCCTGCCGAGCGAGCTGAAGTCCTGGAAGCTGCCGCCGCAGTTGGGGCACTTAATCTGGGGCTCGTTCTTCTCGGTCCCCTCCTGCGATTGCTCCGCTATCTTGCCCAGGAACTCCTTGAGCGTGATGCTGTTCTTCTGGACGTAGCCCTTCTTGATGGCGCAGGCTTCGCAGAGATGCAGCTCCTTCTGCTCGCCCTTCTCGATTTCGGTGAGATGAATCGTGGCCTTGTTGTCGTTGCACACCTGACAGCGCATCCGTCCCTCCATAACCACGGCGGGCCGGACCGGAGAAGACGCCTTTGCCCGGTCCGCCGGGGTTATCATGGCAACTCGCCGATCTCCCGCGATGCAGTCCGCGACTTGCCGCTGCCGATTCGGAGGGAATCGTATTTCATGCGCATGTACGTGTCAACAGCGCCAGAATGCCTTCTCAAGCTCGAATGCCTCGGCAAGCGCCCCCCCGGACATCCGGATGCCTTTTCCGGGGACTTCATGAAAATGGTCGGAAGAACCTCCTTTTCCGGCAATCTTCCGGCAATCTTCGTGCTGGGGATGTCCACAGGCGAGCGGTCGGACATCAAACGAGCCCGCGGACGATTCTGCGGAACTCCTCGCCGCGGTGCTCGAAGTTGCGGAACATGTCGAAGCTCGCCGCGCCGGGCGAAAGCAGGACCACGCCGCCGGGCGGGCAGATTTCCCGCGCGCGGATTACGGCCCCCTCGAGCCCGTCCTCGTAGAGCACGCGCACCGCTCCGCCGCCGGGCGAGCGGCTTATGAGGTCCCCGAGCCTCCTCGCGAGCGCGCCTATGAGAACCACCGAGGGCCTGATGCGCGCGATCTCCGCCGCGAGGCCGTCCAGCGGAATCCCCTTGTCCGACCCGCCGGCGATTAGCACGAGAGGCTCGGCGAACGAGTTGAGCGCGGCGACGGCGGATTCCGGGGTCGTGGCAATCGAGTCGTTGTAGTATTTGAGGCCGTCCTTCTCCGCGACGAACTCGAGCCTGTGGGGCACGGGCCTGAACGAGGCGAGCCCGTCGGCGATGGCGCCGTACCCCGCGCCGGCGGCGAAGGCGCACGCGGCCGCCGCGAGCGCGTTCGCCCTGTTGAAGGCGCCGCGCAGCCGAAGGCCTGCCGACGGGAGGAACGGCACGTCGCCCCTTGCCGTCCTGTGGACCAGCGAATCCCCCGCGAGCACGAAGCCCTCCCCCATGGACGGGTCGAGGCCGAAGAGCATGCGCCTCGACCGGAGCGGGGCCGCTATCCTCGCCACGACCGGGTCCTCCGCGTTGAGCACGGCGAAATGGGCTTCCGTGTGCCTCGAGAACACGGCCGCCTTCGCCGCCTCGTACTCCTCCATGGTCCCGTGCCGGTCGAGGTGGTTGGGAGTCACGTTGAGCAGGGCCGCGATGCCCATGACGAGGCCAGTATCCCGGAAGTACTCGAGCTGGAAGCTCGAAATCTCGAGCACTACGGCGTCGCCGGGGGAGATTTCGCCGATGCGGTCGAGCAGGGAGCCGCCGATGTTGCCTCCGACGAAAGTCCTCTGGCCGGAATGCGCGAGGATGTTCCCGACCATGGCGGTGGTCGTCGTCTTCCCGTTGCTGCCGGTGATTCCGATGAAGTTCCGCGACGGGCACGCATCCATGAACAGCGTGATTTCGGTCTCCACGGGGACGCCTGCGGCGGCCGCGGCGGCCAGATGCCCGGACTTCCTCGGGACGGCCGGCGAGGCCACGACGAGGTCGGCGGAAGTGAAATCCTCCATCCGGTGCCCTCCGAGGCGGAACTCCACGCCGAGGCCCGACAAGGCCTGAATCGAGGGCCGGAGCACTTCCTCGCCCCGCAGGTCCGTGGCGGTCACGCGGGCCCCGTTCCGGGCCAGGTACCTGGCTGCGCCGATGCTGCCGCCCAGGAGGCCGAGCCCCATGACCGTGACCTTCATTCCCCCGTATGACCGCCGATCCATGGCTCCACCCCGGCTTTCCAAAGGGATTGGGGACGCTGCCCCGCCGCGGCGGGGCCCTAGCCGCCGCCGTCCGCCCCGAGCTTCCCCCTCGCCTTCTCGGCCCTGTCAGCGAGCTCCTTCTCCATCTTCCCGAGCCTGGACCGGTCCGTCACGGGCAGGTCGAGGAGCTTGAAGCCGACCTCGTTGCGGTCATGCAGCGTGAACGGGAACAGGCATTCGAAGAAGAAGTCGAGCGGGAATATCTGGTAGACGGGCGGCTTGACAGCCACCTTATCGCGGGCCGGCAGGAAGCCGT
>JBFZBV010000532.1:0-7263 GCA_041308285.1 Planctomycetota bacterium
AGCAGGCCGACGATGATCCCGAAGACGATCCAGGTGTCCCAGAGCTTGTGGACGCTCTCGACGCCCGAGATGGTCTGCTCCCTCTTCTCGACCAGCCCCGGTATGCGGCCTATCTCCGAGAGGTAGCTGAAGGACCCGCCCGAGAGCTTCGCAGTCGTGTCGAGGTCGGCCTTGTTCATGACCGGCGTCTCGAACTCCCTCAGCGGGACCATCACGGTGAAGGTCGTCTCCGCGACCCTGCCCATGCCCTCCCCTGAGATCATGTCCTCCATGTATGCGCTGTGCAGGCCGAGCTGGTCCAGGGTGACCACGTCCTCGAAGGTGCCGACTGCCCCCGCCTTGGGCGGGAGGGCTATCGTCTTCTTCTCGCCGTTGGGCAGGTCCAGCGTCACGGGCTGTTCCGCCTTGAACGCGGGCTGGTAGTTCTCGTCGAGGACCTTGGCGGTTATCCTTGCCGCGTCGCCCACGACGTACTCGGTGTTCTCGGTCGTGAGGGAGAACCTCTTCTTCTCCCCCAGAAGGTGCTGCTGCCCGACGAACTTGATGACCTGGCGCCAGAACCTGTAGAACCTCAGGTCCCCGTACTTGCAGCACCACATCCAGGTCGAGTCGGACGCGGAAATGAACGTCTTCCCGGCCCCGTAGTACTGGAAGGCGAACATCACGTCGCGCTCGTCGAAGGGCGCGCCCGGCGGCTCGTCCCGGTGCCTCGCTAGCACCGTCGCGCCCGGCTTCTCGCGCAGGCGGGGGTAGTGCCAGTAGAAGCCCGGAAGGCCGTACTCCGCGTCGACCCAGAGCTTGCGGTTCAGTTCGGCGTCGGAATGCAGCCGCATGACCGGATGCCTCCAGCCCTCCGGCGTGAGAACGGGCATCTTGGCCTCGTCCAGCGGCCCCCGCGGGCCGAGCGCCTCGTCGCCCGAGGGGAGCATGACGGGCAGGAGGTTCTCGACGGGGGATCCGCTGAACACGCGCGGCGCCGAGTTCTCCCCGCAAATCAGGACGAACCCGCCCCCGTGCACGCGCACGAACTCCTCCACCCACTTGAGCTGCTTCTCCGGCTGGCGGAACACGTGCGGGCTCATCTCCGGGTTTATGTCCCCGAAAATCAGCACGTCGAACTTGAACAGATCCTGCTTGGTGTCGGGGAACACCGACATCTCGCCGACTTCCGGCGTGGGGCTCTTCTCCTGCGGGAAATTGTGGTCCGCCTCGATGAGGATGCAGTTCACGAGCATGGTTTTGTCGCGAATCAGGGCGTTCTTGAGCCGCCTGTACTCCCACCTCGGGTAGGTGTCGATGTAGAGCACGCGGATTTTATCGTCGATTACGTTCAGGACCAGCGAGGCCTCGTTGTTCTCCACTATCGTCTCGTTCTCCTGCACGGGCACGCCCACCGTGAACGTGTACTTCCCGGGCTTCTCCGGCTTGTAGACTATCTTCTCCTGCTGCTCCACCCCGCTCTCGCCGAACGAAACCTCGCGGCCCGCCACCTCGGCTCCGCCCAGAAGGAGCCTCAGCGCGGGCCTCCTGTAGTCGTAGCCGTTCTGCTTGATTGTTACCGTCACCTCCCACTCGTCCCCCACGAGGATGGTCTCGGCGGCCTGCGGGTTGCGCACCTCGATGTCCTTGGGCTCGTCGGGCGACCCGACGCCAACCGTGAAGACCGGGACGGGGATGTCCATCGCGGCCAGCTTGCGCGCCGCGTCCGCGGCGGTGACCGAGCCCGCGTTCTCGCACCCGTCCGAGATGAGCACGACGCCGGCGACAATCTGGCCCTTGAGGTCGTTGACCCCCTCGAGGAGGCTCTCGCCAATCTTCGTGACCCTGCCCGACGGCTTGACGTCCTCGAAGCGCACGTCGCGCCTCAGGCTCGACGAGAAGGAGCAAATCCTCACCCTGTGGCTGCGCGCGAGGGCGTCCAGGAACTCCGCCTTCCGGCCGGCAAGGACCTTCTTCAGGAGGTCCATCCTGCCGTAGTTGTGGAACCGCTCGGACTCCTCCGGAGTGAGCAGCCTGTCGGTCTCGATGAGCCCGGCCGCGAGGGCGAGCACTGATTTGTCCTCCTCGCGGGAGTAGCGGTCCTTGAACTCCATGCTCAGAGAGTCGTCGACGAGCACGAGCACGAAGGACTTGCGGGTGAGGTGCTTTTCCACCGCGACCACGGGATTGAAGAGCATGGAAAGCAGGAGGAGGATCACGAGGAAGCGGATGAAGGCCATGGCTGCCCTGGCGCGGGGCGATGCGGTCTTGGCCTCCCGCCTGTAGAAGACGTAGACGAAGGCCGCGGCAAGGGGCATGATTACGAGGAGCACGACCCAGAGCGGGGGGGCCGACGACCACCTGAACGCCCAAGTCGTGTCCGGCGAGATGGTTACGCCTTTAGCGCCCAGCAAAAAGTCGACCAGAGAGTCCATTCAGCTACCTGGCGTAATTCCCGAACCGCTGCGCCAGCACCGTCTCCAGCGCAAGGAAGATGATAACAATGACGACTATATGCCGCCAGAACTCCGAGCCGCCGGCCACCTCCTGCCTGGCCCCGGTCTCCACGGACTCCGAGAACGACAGCTTCGACCTCACCTGCAGAGGCAGCGCGGACTTGAGGTCCTCGACAGGGACGCGGGAAATGTCGCTCTCCGCCGGGTCCAGGTTGACCGCGAACAGGTCCCTCGTCGGCTTCGCCCCCTCCAGCCGGAGCTCGTAGATGCCGGCCTGGTCCGCCGGGCCGTAGGACACGCTGAACCGGTTGTTGCCGATTTTCCTCGGGGGCTCCAGCGCGGGCCGACCGCCCGACGGCAGGACCACCGACACGTTCTCGGAGTACTCCTGCTGCGTGAGGGTCTTCTGTATCGTCCCGCCCGCGATTATGTTGCGCGTCGATCCCGCCTCCGAAGCGAGGTAGTAGACCATCTCGTGGACCAGCGGCAGGAACACGAAGTTCGCCGGTATCTTCGTCCACTCCCGATCGCAGGAGGTCGCGAGAACCATGACCCTGCCGTGCCCCAGCGGCTTCTCGGCCAGCGCCGGAGGCTCCCCCGCGTCGTCGAACCTCGCAATCACGCCGACCCCGGCCTGAGCCCCCTCCTCTATCAGCCTGAAGTAGGCCGAAGTGTACGGAGCCGTCACGAGCTTCCTCAGTTCGGTGTCGTTGAACACGGCCATGACGGGATGCGCGAAGCTGGACGGCTTAATCGAGAAGAGCCGGCCCTCGGCGTGCCTTATCTCCGCGAGCTTCAGCGGCATGAGGCCCTCGCCCTCCCTGAAGAGCCTCGCGTTGTAGTCGTCCGCCTTGATGCGGTCGCCTAGGCAGATGAGCAGCGCCCCGCCTCCGCGGACGTACCCCTCGAGCGCGTCCACCACGTCGAAGTCGGTGGTCACCAGCCTCCCCTCGTTGGCCAGCACCACGACCTGGTACTTCCCGAACGCGGTGTCCGCGTTGACCTCGAAGTAGTTCCTGGTCTCGGGCTTGATGACGCTCGCCCGGCTCGGATCGCCCCCGTCCTCCGAAGGCATCAGCGCGAGCTTGAGGTATGCGGTCTCCGACGAGAAGAACCCCCTCTCACCCTCCTCGAAGGGCTCGCCGTCCACGAGCAGGACGTTGAGCTCCTCCCTGACCGCCACGGCGAGGTGCCTTATGTCGTCGTCCGGGAGGTTGTCGGCCGTTATCTGCGCGGCCAGGCTCCGGGGCCCGGGCTCCCTGAAGGTCGTCGTGAAGCTGACCGACGAGGCCGACCTCGGGTCCACGGAGACCACCTTGTTGCCCTTCGGATGACCGTCGACGAAGAGCTCCACGTTCACGTCCTCTACGCGGGCCTGGCCGTGGTTCTCCACGGTCACGGTGAAGGACGCGGGCTTGTCTATTCCGATTATCTTGTCGTCGGTCTCGAGCGACGTCACCGCGCAGTTGTCGGTCTGCTCGAAGCCCACGTCTATCACGTGTATCGAGTCCACCGCGGGTGCGAGCCTGCCCAGGAGCGACTCCAGCGCGTTCTCGCCCTCCCCCTCCCTCGCGCGAGCGGTCCATGCGGCCCTCTGCATGTCCGTGAGGATGTATATCGACTTGTTCGGGGCGTTGGCGACCTGGGGATTCTCCAAGGCCTCGAGTATAAGGCCCATCGCCGGCCTCAAATCGCTCCTGCCGCAGGAGGCGGAGATGTTCCCGATTTCCTCCCTGACCCTGTCGATGTCGGGCGTGGGCTCCCCGAACACCGCGCTGGTCATGCTCGACGCCAGTATGAGCGCGGCCGAGTCCGACCCGTTCTTGAGCGATCCCGCGAGGTCCCCCGCCGCCTTCTTCGCCTTGTCCATCGGCGTTGTCTGGCCCCTCCGGAGGTTCATCGAGTACGAGTTGTCCACCACGAGGAAGACCATCCGGTTCTTCTCGCCGATGTCGGCTATCACCGAGGCCTGCTTCGCGACGGGCCTCGCCAGCGCCGCCGCGAGCAGCGCCACGGCCGCGGCCCGCAGGAACAGCACGAGGAGGTTCTCGATTCTGAGCCGCTGGTGGGTCTTCTTGTGCGCGCGCAGCAGGAACTCCATCGCCGCCCACTGCACCCTCTTGAAGCGCCTCCGGCTCAGGAGGTGGATTATCACCGGGAGCGCGGCCGCCGCCGCGCCCGCAAGGAACGCCGGATTGATGAAGAAGTCCGCCATAGCATGCGCCCGGCCCCCCGGCCGTCAGCGCGCTGCCCCTTTCTTCCTCCTGCCGGACATGCGCGTCGTCAGGTACTCGGTCAGCGCCACGTCCAGGAGGGTGTCCGTCGTCACCTGGACGTAGTCCACGTTGTCGCGGATGCAGCCCTTCCTAATCTCCGTGATGAACGCGTTAATCTCCTCCAGGTAGGCCTTCCTCAGCGCCCTCGGGTCCGCCAGCAGCTGCGGCAGCTCCTCGAGCCCCTCGAACATGGTCATCCGCTGGAACGGGAACGAGACCTCCGCCCGGTCCAGCACGTGGAACACGACGACCTCGTGCTTCTTGTGCCTCAGGTGCCTTATCCCGAACAGGACCTTCTTCACGTCGTCGAACAGGTCGGAGATGATCACCACGAGCCCCCTCTTCCCGATTCTCTCCGCCATGTCGTGCAGCACGGACCCTATGTCGGTCTTCTTCGCAGGCTTCGAGTTCTCTATCTCGTGCACTATGTGCCTGAGCCGCGAGGGGTGGGAGCTCGGCTGCACGAACGACTCCACGGCGCTGTTGAACAGGCCGAGGCCCACCGAGTCCTGCTGCTTCAGTATGAGGTACGCGAGCGACGCGGCGACGTACGACCCGTACTCGTGCTTCGTCACCCCGTCCTCCGACCCGTACCTCATGGACTCGCTGACGTCGAGGAGGATGTGGCTCACGAGGTTGGTCTCCTCCTCGAACTCCTTTATGTAGTAGCGGTCCGTGCGCCCGTAGACCTTCCAGTCTATGTGCTTGATTTCGTCGCCCGGCACGTACTCGCGGTGCTCGGCGAACTCGACGCTGTAGCCGTGGTAGGGGCTCTTGTGCAGCCCGGAGACGAAGCCCTCGACAATCAGCCTCGCCTTAAGCTCGAGCTTGCTTATCTTATTGAGAGTTCTCGGGTCCAGGTACTTCTGGTAGTCCGGCATCCTCGGCTCCGCCGTCTGGGGGCAGGGTCTCCATGAGCTTTTCCACTATCGCGTCCCTGGTCACGCCCTCGGCCTCGGCCGAGAAGTTCGTGATGATTCTGTGCCTGAGCACGGGCTTGGCCACCGCCTTGATGTCGTCGGTCGTCACGTAGAACCGGCCGTGGAGTATCGCCCTGGCCTTGCCCCCCAGCACGAGGTACTGGGTCGCCCTCGGGCCCGCGCCCCACGAGACCCATTCCTTGATGAAAGCCGGTATGCCCGGCGTGCCCACCCTCGTCGCCCTCGCGAGCCTCATGGCGTACCGAATCACGTGGTCGGATATGGGCACCTTCCTGACTATCTCCTGGAGCTTCAGAATCTCCTCGCCGCTGAGAACGGTCTTGAGCTCCGCCTCGTAGTTCGCGGTCGTGAGCTTCATGATCTCGAGCTCCTCGTCCTCCGAGGGATAGTCCACGAGCACGTTGAACATGAACCTGTCCTGCTGCGCTTCCGGCAGGGGGTACGTCCCCTCCTGCTCTATCGGGTTCTGCGTCGCGAGCACGAAGAAGGGCGGCGTGATGTTGTGCCGCCTCCCCCCGGCGGTCACCTGGTGCTCCTGCATCGCCTCGAGAAGGGCCGCCTGCGTCTTCGGCGGAGTCCTGTTGATTTCGTCCGCCAGGACTATGTTCGCGAATATCGGCCCCCGCAGGAACTTGAACGACCGCTGGCCCGATCCCTTCTCCTCCTGTATCACCTCGGTGCCCGTTATGTCGGACGGCATGAGGTCGGGCGTGAACTGAATCCTGCTGAACTCGAGCGTCAGCGTCTGCGCGAGCGTCTTTATGAGCATGGTCTTCGCGAGACCCGGCACGCCGATGAGCAGGCAGTGCCCCCTCGCGAATATGGCTATCAGGACCTGGTCGATTACCTTCTCCTGGCCCACAATCATCTTCCGGAGCTCGGACTTGATTGTGTTGTAGGCCTGGTTCAGCTTCTTCACCGCCTCCATGTCGCCGCCGGCGGGGCTCCCCGGCCTGTTCTGGTCCTCATTCGCTGCCATCTGGGCTCCTCCAAGCGCTCGACCCCGTCACCCGCCGGATTTCCCGCCCCCGCCGGGCTCGGACGCCCGCAGCGCGAACGCCCACTTTTCGCACCAGGCGAGCACGTAGGTCCTGAACTTGACCTTCATCTCCCTGCCGCAGCGCGGGCACGCGACGGTATCGCGGCCCGCAGCGTCGGCGGCGTCGAATCCGAAATTGCACATCGAAGCCCCGCCCCCGGGGCGCGGCACGAGATTGTCGCAGACCATGGCAGTGAATGCCACGAGATTCGCGCCGCCGGCCCCGAGGTCCGCAGGCGCGCCCGGCACGTGCGCCGCCGTCTCCGACCAGGCCATCGAAGAGACGGGCTTCCCGTCGGCCGCGTCGAGAATCTCCACTCCGGCCGTCGTCGGGCAGAGAACCGTCCGGTCCGACACCGCGCCGCGGCCCGCCAGGGGGCGCTGAAGGCGGCGGACCCACTCCACGCCTCCGCCGGCAGCGTCGTACGCGTAGACCGTGGAGGCGACGGAAACGATGATACGCCCCCCCGCGGATCCGATTACGTGCCGCACGTTCCAGTCCGGCAGGTTCGGGTCCCTGCGCCTCCTCTCGTCGTGCAGGGCGAAGTCGCCGTCGCCCACCGACGAGTGCT
>JBFZBV010000533.1:0-4201 GCA_041308285.1 Planctomycetota bacterium
CCTCCATGTACGCGCACGCCTGATTGGAATGCGGATTGATTCGATACGGGTAGCGTTCCAATTTTGCTGCTTTCGACGCGCGCAATCCACGAAAAGTTCCCGCAAATCGCGCGGACTGCCCCGCCTTTGCTCGGCCGGAACGGGCCTGCCGGCAGGGGCGCCGCCGCGTGCGCGACCCCCGCAAGCGAGCCCGACTCATGTCGTCCGGCAGCGATGCTTATAGTATAATTTCCCCGAGGAAGGGCTTGTGCCTGCCATGGACAAGAGCGTGGACAATTCGGCCGTGAAGAGGCCGGGCGTGGAAACCGGCGGCGTGACGCTGCGGATCGCGCTCATCGGCCCGCGCAACTCGGGCAAGACCGCGGTCGCGAGGAGGCTGCATTCCACCATAAAAGCCGGCATGAAGCCGACGCCCCTGATCTCGATCAACTCCTTCGACGGATCCACCATGCTCTTCGACTTCTTCGCCCTCCACCTGGGCATCATCGACGACGTGGAGGTGGTCCTCCAGGTCTACTCGGCCCCCGGCAACCCCATGTACGACCTGGCGTTCCGGATGACGATCCACTCGGCCGACGCCGTGGTGTTCGTGACCGACCCGCGCGACGCCTTCCTGCCCTACACCATGGACGGCCTGAGGTCCCTCAAGAGCGCGCTGGACTTCGCAGGCCGGAACTTCGACGACTACCCCGTCCTCTTCCTGCTCAACAAGTCAGACCTGTGCAAGAGCATCCCCTTGTCGACCCTGACCGCGGAACGCCTCGAACCGCTGGGCAAGCAGATGCTGGCCGCCTCGGCGGCGACCGGAGCCGGGCTGCCGGAGGCCCTGAGGGCTGCGACGGCCCTCGCGCTCGCGGGTCTGACCGCGTCCGGCGGCAGGAAGCCCATAACTCTCGCGCAGCCGCCGCTGCTCAGGGGGGACGAGAACTTCACGAGAGAGATTGCCGCGGCGAACGAAATCTACCTCAGGACCTTCAGCTCCGTGACGACGTCGTATTCGCCCCATTCCGAGTCATTCCTCGGCGCGATTCTCGAGAAGTACGGGCTGGTCAGCGCAAGCCAGATAAAGAGGGCGATGGACATCCAGAACCAGGCTTTCGCGGACGGCAAGGAGCCTTCCCTGGACCAGATTCTGGTCGAGGAGAAGATGGTATCCCCGGAGGAGACCGCGATGGCGATGCGGCTCAAGGGCCTGAGCGAGGTGATGCACGAGGAGGTCCTCTACGGGAAGATCGCCGTGGAGAACGATTTCACGTCGTTCGGGAGCGTCAAGGAGTGCCTTCTCTACCAGAAGAGGACCGGGTTCCTGCAGAGCCTCGGCCACCTGCTGCAGGAGTCGGGCAAGATTTCCGCCGGGCAGCATGCCTCCATCCTGACCGAGCTGTCCGTGCTGCACAGGACCGAGACAGAGAGGCACACGAAGCTCATCGGAGGCCGGAAGACGTCCTCGTTCACGAGGTCGCTCAGCTTCGAGAGCCTGAAGAGACCCGAGGTCCACTTCGGCTCTCTCGCGGTCAAGAACAAGTTCATCACGCAGAGGCAGCTGGACGAGTGCCTGGAAATGCAGAAGAACCTCAAACAGCAGGGGATGGAGAAATACCTCGGGGTAATCCTCCAGGAGAAGGGATACCTGTCGAACAGGGAGGTCGAACTCATATGCTCGTCCCTCGAGGCAGAGCTCGCGAAGAACCCCATCGAAGGATACAAGATCGAAGCGCAGCTCGGCCGCGGGAACATGGGGCTGGTCTATGCCGCGAAACAAATCAAGCTCGACCGGATAGTCGCCCTGAAGGTGCTCGACCCGAAGCTCGCGATGGACCGGGAGTTCATAAAGCGCTTCTACAAGGAAGCTAAAATCGGCGCCCAGCTCAACCACCCCAACATCGTCCAGTTCTACGACGTGGGCGAGTCCATGGGCTACCACTACATCTCCATGGAGTACGTCGAAGGCCTCACGGTCAAGGAGATCCTGGAACGGGACAAGGTCATCGAGGAGTCATGGGCGCTCGACGTCATGAAGCAGGTCGCCAAGGCGCTCCAGCACGCGAAAGTCAACAACCTCATTCACCTTGACATAAAGCCTGGCAACATCATGATTAACGACGAAGGGCTCGCGAAGCTCTGCGACTTGGGGCTCGCAAAGCAGGTCGGAAAGCCGGGCGACGACTTCTCCTCGACGCACATCATGGGATCCCCCTTCTACATCTCCCCGGAACAAATCGAGAGGGACGAGGAGATCGACCAGCGCGCCGACATCTACAGCCTCGGCGCGACCATGTTCCACATGGTCACGGGCAAGCCGCCCTATCCCGGCAGGAACGCGGAGGAGATTTTCCTCAAGCACCTCACGCACAGGATTCCCGACGCGCGCGAGACCAATCCGAAGCTCTCGGCCGACATCTCAGCCCTGCTCAGGAAAACCATGGCCAAGGACAAGTCCGAGAGGCATCAGAACCACGGCGAGCTCATCGCCGAGCTCAAGGTCCTCACGGGCGAGGCCCCGGACTCCATCAAAGCCAGGGGAATCGGGCTGCTCGCGCGGAAGCTCTCGACCATGCTGAGGGGCAAGCCCGAGGAGCGCGAGTGAACCTCCCGCGCCGGCGGGCAATGCAGCCGGGATTGGCGATTCAGGATTATTGATTTTCGATTTTCTCTTGGGGGTGCATCTTGAAGGTCTACATCACAGCAGACATGGAAGGGGCCACGGGAATCACCAACAACGACCAGACCGGGCCTGAAGGAAAGGACTACCAGAGGGCGAGGGAATGGCTCACGTCCGACGTGAACGCCGCGGCCAAAGGCGCCATGGAGGCCGGAGCAGGGGAGATTATCGTCGCCGACAGCCACGGCAACATGAGGAACATCCTGCTCGAGAAGCTCGATCCCTCGGTCAAGCTGATTGCGGGATGCGGCCTGGAAAGGGAGTTCGTCCAGCTCCCCGGCATCGACGGGTCCTACGGAGCCGTGGTGCTCGTCGGGTTCCATGCGCGGGCAGGCACTGAGACCGGCGTCATGTCGCACACGTGGATTGGCGGCATCGTCAGGGACATCAGCGTCAACGGACGCGTGCTGGGCGAGACGGGCCTCGCCGCGGCCACTGCGGGCAAGTTCGGCGTGCCGGTCGTCGCCGTGGCCGGAGACAGGGCCGTGTGCGAGGAGGCCGAACGGGACCTTCCGGGCGTGGTCACCGCCGAGGTCAAGGCCGGACTCGGCCGCGGCATCGCAGTCTGCCTGCACCCCCAGAAGAGCGCGGAAGCCATCCGATCCGCGGCTCGCGATGGCGTGCTCAAAGCCGGTAAAATGCCACCGTTCAAGGTCAAGGAGCCGTGCACAGTCCGGGTGCGGTTCATGCGCGACATAATCGCCAAACAAGCCGCGAAGAGCCTCAGGACCGAGGTCGTGGACGGCGACGGAGTCGAGTTCTCCGCCCCGGCGGTCACCGACGCACTGAAGCTCGCCTGGAGAGTGGCCTACGTCGGATCGTTCGACGAGCAGGGCCTCCGGACCTGGTGAAACCTTCGGTTTCATCAATTGACTCTGTTCCGGGAACTGTACAGCGGATCTAATCCCGGGGTGCCCATCGGAATCAGAGTGCCTGAAGGGACGTCCCAGATGAAGGCCGGGGTGGAACCCGGCCCTCCAATGCCGTAATGCACGCATATTCGCCCTGATTCGCCTTCGCCTCGATGCACTTCCAGACGAACAAGACGCTTGCGCGAACCTCCGGTTCCATCATCGGCTTTTTCAAGCCTTCTTTCTTCTGCCCCCTCTCCCCTGGGGACAGGGCGACCTTCGCGACCTGGGCAGGATATCGCAACTCATGGATTCACGAGCACTTACCCTCTCCCCATAACCCGGACGAACCGGAACCAAATAAACAAGGCTCGTCCGGGTTATAACACGCGCTGTGCGCGTGAAAAGCGAAATATCCTTTCAATTTCTACAATAATATTTCGACGAAGTGACTATCGAGGGGGGAGAGGGGCAGGGCGAGGGGGCGAGTATTGAATTCCAACATTTTCGACTGCAGATTTTCGACAGGAAGCGCTGTTTCCTGATTCGGTCCCCCGCGGCGTATGCAGCCGCCCCCGGAGCGAAGCCCGCTGAAGCCCTCGCAATGTCCGGCAGGCGAAGGCGGGTTGGGGCGCTCTGTCGCCAGGATCACGGCACTGAGTGCCGTGGCTACATCTGAATCTGCCGT
>JBFZBV010000534.1:0-4453 GCA_041308285.1 Planctomycetota bacterium
CGACGGCCCGGGAGTCCACAACGCACTGCCTCAGCATTATTTCCCCGACGGGAAGGGATTTCTTAGCGCCTACCGACGTGACCCTGATGCCCTGGGGGGTGAAGTAGAATTCCTTCCAGGACTTCTCGTCGTAGGCCGCGAGAATGCCTGCGAAGTGGTTCTGGGGCAGGTCTTTGAACAGGTCTTCGAGCTTCTCGACCGAGAGGGACCCTTGCTCTTTCATCTCTCCTCGACATATCAGGAAAGACGCAGGGCCGACTTGCGGCCCCCTTCACGTAAATATAGACCGAACGTTCGAATCATGCAACCGCCGCGATCCTGAAGCGCGCGTCCGGAGCGGACTTTACAAAAGGAGAGGATTAGCGTAGAAATGTTGTTCCCGGCCGCGCATCGGGGGCGGGGCTGCGGCCGTTCTTTCGGCACGGCGCCCGCCTGATCCCGGCCCGGGGCGCCTGGAGGCCTACGCACATGCCAGAAGAAAACCAGGGTAAAAAGCGGGAGTTCGTTTCGAAGGCGAAGATTGTCTTCCTCGTGCTACTCGGACTCATAATGATCATCTTCCTCCTGAGCAACCTCGAGAACATGAAGCTCAAGTTCCTGTTCGGGGTGCTCACCATGGACGGCCCTCAGGCGTTCTTCATCTTCATCTTCATGGTAGTCGGGTTCGCAGCCGGATTCGCCGCTTGCCTCGTGTGGCTCAGGCACATCAGGTTCAAACCCCCGGGCGGACAGGGCGATTCCACAGGGGAGACGGCGGGAAAGCAGGAATCCAGCGGGCCCAAGGCATAACTCCTTGTCATCCTAGGATTTCGACGCATGGCCGATTTCAAGTCCGTACCAGAACAGCTCTCGATAATAAGAAGGGGCACGGTTGAGATAATCCCCGAAGACGAGCTGGTTTCGAAGCTCGCGCGCTCCCGCGCCGAAGGCAGGCCGCTCAGGATAAAGCAGGGCTTCGATCCGACGGCGCCCGACATACACCTGGGGCACACAATCGGGCTGAGCAAGCTGAAGCAGTTCCAGGATCTCGGGCATACAATCGTCGTCATCGTCGGCGATTACACCGGCATGGTCGGCGACCCCTCGGACCAGGCCTCGACACGGCGCAGGCTCGGCTACGACGAGGTGATGCGGAACGCGCAGACATACCTCGACCAGTTCTTCAAGGTGCTCGACAGGGACAGGACGGAAATCCACCGGAACAGCGAATGGTTCTCCAAGATGTCCTTCAACGACGTGATGGATCTCGCCTCGAGGTACACGGTGGCGAAAGTCATGGCCAGGAACGATTTCAAGGAGCGGTTCGATTCCGGCAAGCCGATCTCGATACACGAAATCTTCTACATCCTCATGCAGGGCTACGATTCGGTCGCAATCAAGGCTGACGTCGAGATAGGCGCAACGGAGCAGAAGTTCAACCTCCTCGCGGGAAGGGACCTCCAGACCTCATACGGCCAGGAGATGCAGGTCGCCCTGACTTTCCCCGTCCTTACGGGAGTGTGCGGGACGAGGAGGATGTCCAAGAGCATCGGCAACTACATAGGCGTTTCCGAGGAAGCCGACTCCATGTTCGGCAAGGTCATGAGCATCCCGGACTCCATCCTCAGGGAATGGATGGACCTCCTTTCCGGTCTCCCTCCGGATGAAATCGAAACGCTCCTCGACCCCTCCCGCACGAATCCCAGGGACGCCAAGGACAGGCTGGGGCGCATAATCGTGACCCGCTACAAGGACGCGGACCAGGCGGAATCGGCATCCCTGAACTTCAGGAAAGTATTCTCCGGCAAGGAACTGCCGGAAGACATGCCGGAGGTCGAGGTGCAGGCCGGAACCGTCTGGATTGTGGATCTCCTGAGGAACGCGGGGCTGGCGCAGTCCGGAGGCGAAGCCAAGAGGCTCGTCTCCCAGGGCGGCGTGACAATCATAAGAGGCGAATCGCAGGAGCGCATCACCTCGCCGGACGCGAAGGTGGAACCGCAGGACGGCGACATAATCAAGGTGGGCAAGAGGAAATACGCGAAACTGGTGCTGCTGAGACATTGACGCGTTTCCCTCCTGTCTCCTGCCGGCGGTCCTCAACCGCCCCTCCCGCGCATTCTGCCGACAGGCCCGGAAGCGGAGAACCGGGGAACCCATTCCCGTGCCGGCGAGTCGATAGCGATGGAAGGCGTTTTTTTTTTAGGGCACAGCCATGATTAATTCCATGAACCGCAGACCCGAAGCCGTTCTTCTCGCCCTTGCGCTCTGCGGGGCGGTCGCATGCATGCTCGCCTCGGCCGGCGACAAGGGCCTGCCCGACGATTTGGGCGGCGCCAACCGCGGCCTTGCGTTCCTGTCCACGGACAAGCCCATGTACAGGCCGGGCGAGAAGGTCCTCATCTCCGGCATTCTTCTGAACCCGCTGGATTTCAAGCCCGTCCTGCGCGACATACAGGCCAGCATCACCATCAAATCGCCCAAGGGCGAGAAGGTGAAAGCCGCGCTCTGCTCGTTCCAGAAAGGCGTGACCGGGGCGGTCTGGGAAATCCCTGATTCCTCTCCAGGCGGAATCTACACCGTGAGGGCCGAGTTCCGCCGCGAAGGCTTCCCGCCGGCCGAAATTCCCCTCGACGTGAGGGCCTACAGGGTGCCGCGGCTCAAAATGCAGCTCGAGTTCCTGAAGAAGGCGTACGGCCCGGGCGACACGGCCCAGGCGGTTCTCGAGGTCGAAAGGGCCGAAGGCGGGATACCGGCCGGAGCCCAGGTGACCGCCGTGGCAAGGCTTGACGGCAGGGAAATCTGGCGCTCCGAGTCGGTCGTGGATGCCTCGGGCAGATGCCAGGTGAAGTTCGCCATCCCCGGTCAGGTGAAGACCGGATTCGGCACTCTAGCGATGATTGTGAGGGACGGCGGAGCGCAGGAGACCGAGGTCAGGACAATCCCGGTGGTCCTCAACCTCATAGCCGCATCCTTCTATCCTGAAGGCGGCGATCTGGTGGCCGGAATCGAATCCAGGGTGTACTTCGAGGCGAAAGACCAGAGACAGAAACCGGCCGACGTCTCGGGAAGAATCGTCGACGCGGACGGCGCCCAGGCCGCCGCATTCGAGACCGTTCACGAGGGCAGGGGCAGATTCACGTTCAAGCCCGCCGCCGGCAGGGAATATTCCGCCGTGTTCGACAAGCCGTCGGGAAACACACAGAGGATTGGACTCCCGGCCGTGAAGGCATCCGGATACTCCCTGTCCTCAGCGAAGGGAGTCTTCAATCCGGGCGAGGAAATCGAGCTCTCAGCCTGCGGGACCCATGAAGCGGCAGTCAGGATTGACATATCCAGGCTGGACAAGGTCCTGGCTTCGAAGGAAGCCAGACTCAAGTCCCTCACGCCGGAGAAGATTCGCCTTGCGGTTCCCGCCGACGCCCAGGGGGTCCTGCGTGCCACCCTGTACGTCAACTCTGGCATTCCGGCCGCGGAGAGGCTGGTTTTCCTGAGGCCCAAATCCCGGATAAACCTCGAGGTCAAGGCCGAACCGGCAGAATCCGTGCCCGGAGGCAGAGTGAAGCTCAGCGTCCAGGCGACCGACGCCGAAGGGAAGCCTGCGAAGGCCACGATGTTCATCTCGGCGACGGACGATGCCGTTCTCGAGAAGGTTGAGAAGCGCGAAAGATCGCCGCGGCTGCCTGCAGCCGTGCTCCTGGGGAACGAGGTACTCGAGTTCTTCGACTGCGACGCCTATCTCTCGGGCGGTGCCGGCCCGGATCTCAATCTCGACCTTCTGCTCGGGACGCAGGGCTGGCGCAGATTCGCGTTCTTCGAGCGCAATTCGTTCATCAAGAATCACGGCGAAGCCGCCCTGAGATGCCTTGCCTTCCGCATGCCTTCTGAGCCGGAACCGCTCGAGGAGTTCGAGCGCCCCGTCAGGAAGCTCGGGGTGGAGCGCAACGCAGGCGGAGGCAAGCCTCAGGCCGACGGCGGCGAAGCCGAGAAAGATGGCGCACAGGAAAATGGCGACCCGGGCAAGGCTGGGAAGCCCGGGCCGGAGCCAGCCGGGGATCCAGGCCCCAATCCGGCCGGCCCCGTCCCGACCCCGGCCAAGGCGCCGACGCCGACCCCCACTCCCGCTCCGACACGCACTCCGACTCCCACTCCGGCTCCCACTCCAACCCCCACGCCGACCCCCACGCCCACCCCGACACCGCCTCCCGGGTATTTCCACGTCCCGCGGTACGATTTCGTGAGGGAGTACGCCCACAAATCGGTCCCGCCCGCGCCTGGCGAGAGCCGCACGGACTTCACCGAGACCGTCTACTGGTGTTCCGGGCTCTCGACAGACGACCAGGGCAGGCTGACGGTCGAGTTCTCCCTGCCGCATTCAATCACTACGTTCAAGGCCAGGATTGACGCGATATCCGATTCCGGCGCGATGGGCAGCGCCGACGCGAAGGTGACATCCAGGAAGCCCTTCTTCGTCGAG
>JBFZBV010000535.1:0-13209 GCA_041308285.1 Planctomycetota bacterium
GCTGAAAAGCTTCCAGGACGAAGGCCATGAAATAGCGACGCACGGCTACCTTCACCAGCGGCTCATCGACATTTCGGAAAGCGAGTTCAAGGCCGATCTCGAGCGTTCCATGGATGCGATACACAAGGCCGTGGACTGCAGCATCGCGGGCTACAGGGCTCCGGAATGGACTGTGGTGCGCGAGACTTCCTGGGCTTTGGAGATGCTAGTATCCATGGGATTCAAATACGATTCCAGCGTCGTGCCGCTGACGATGATGGGCGACAGGGCTTTCCCGCGCTTTCCGACCGTCGTAAATACGGGCTCAGGAATGATTTGGGAGTTCCCGGCCACGGCCATGAGATGCCTTTGGGAGAGCTTCCCTTACACTGGCGGCCTTCCGCTCAGGATGTCGCCGTTCTGGTTCACGGTCGAAGGCATCAAGAAGACCAACGCAATGGGGTATCCCGCGATGGTATACATGCATCCCTGGGAGTTCGACGAGTCGCCGCCCAAGACGCACCTTCCATTCGGCCGGCACTTCATGCACAGCTACCTCATGAAATCGGTTCCGGCCAAGATAGAGGGCCTTCTCGAGCGCTTCAGGTTCGCGCCGATAAAAAACGTGCTCGGCATTGCATGACCCTGGCAGTCCCGGATCAGTCCGCATTGCACTTCACCCCGGCCGGCCGGGCAGAGGTCACTTCGCCCTCTTCGCCTTTATCTTCGCCACGCACTCCGCGCAGACCGGTTTCCCCTTCACCTTCGCCCCGCCTTTGATTGGAGCGATTTTCCTGCAGGCGGCGCACTTCATGACCCCCTTCACCATCGGCACTTTGACGGGCTTTCCGCATTTCGGGCAGCGGCCCGTCTTGCCGGCGTGAGCCAGCGGCACCTTCAACTCGAAACCGCACGAGGTATTCGCGCACTTAACCGGTATCTTCGGCTCCTTCTTCTTCCCCTGCTCGGCCTTTCCGGTTGCTTCTGCACCTGCTTCTGCTCCTTCAGGTTTTTCTGCCGCCTCTTCGGCCTTGCCCTCTTCAGCCGTGGCTTCAGCATGCTCTTCTTCCGCCCCTCCGGCGACAGCCTCTTCACCCGCTTCGGACTCTGCGGATGATTCCGCAGTGGCGGGCTCATCAATAGAAGGCTCCTTCTCCATCTCCGTCGTCGTCGCGGGCACAGTATCGGCCTCTGCGCGGGCCTCCTCGGCTTCCGCAGGCGCGGCCTCCGGCTCCACGGGCTTTTCCGGAACTTCCTCACGTGGCGCCTCGGCCTCTGCGCGGGCCTCCTCGGCTTCCGCAGGCGCGGCCTCCGGCTCCACGGGCTCTTCCGGAACTTCCTCACGTGGCGCCTCGGCCTCCGCGCGTGCCTCCTCGGCTTCCGCAGGCGCGGCTTCCGGCTCCACGCGCTCTTCGTACTCCTTCTCCTGCTCCGGCTGATCAGCGAAAACTGAAGGTATTGGTTCCGGAACCGGCGTCTTCTCTTCCTGCACTCCGAGGTACTCTTTGACTTGGAGATTCTCGCCGAAAGGAATGGTCGCTTCATCTTCGACAGATGCAGTTCCCGGTGTCGCGACCGGGATATCGGAAGGAGCCTTCTCTTCGGCAGGCATTTCAGCCTGCCCTGAGACGCCCGCTTCAGCAGGTTTGGCTTCTTCCATTCCGGCAGGTTTGGGCCCGGCTCCGGTCATCTTCGTCTTCCGCTTGATTCTTGTGATTCGTTTCGCGATTCCCAGAGCCTTGGCTTTCCTCTGCTCGGCGGTCATCCCTTCTTCAGCCTCTTTCCTCCCGACGGCCGGTTCAGCTGGTTCGGGGATTACGGTCACTTCTTCCTCGGTCGGACGCAACGGCAGTTTCGACTCCTCGCGGGTTTCGGCTGGAGCGGGCTCAGGCGCCTCAGGCTCGGCTGCGGCAAGTGGTTCCGGTTCCCCGCGGTCCTCCTCCTCCAGGACCGCCGGGGCAGGTTCTGGCGCTTCCTCTTCTTCGGCCGGCTCTTCAGTCCTGCCCGGTTCAGTCTTTTCATGAACAGTGAGGGCTTCGAGCTCGATTCCGGCCGGCGGCGTGACGGCTTCAGCCTCCCCTTCAACGGGTGCAGGAGTCTCCTCTTCAGCCTCGGGCTCTTCTTCCTCGACATCGGCCGCGACTTCAGGCGCGAGTTCTTTTACGGCAGGCGGCTCTTCAATCTCAGGCGGAGCTTCCGGAGCTGCCTTCTGCGCAACCGACTCCGTCTCCTTCGCCGCCATTTCGGGTTCGGTCAGCGACAGCGGCCTGACGACCGACTCCTCCTGTTCCTCCTCTACGGGCCTTTCTTCGGCTTTCGCCGGCTCTCCTGCCGTAGGCGCCTCGGCTTCGGGTCCCTTGGGAATCCCTCCGGGGAACAATTCCGAGGCCTTGAACTCGGCGGTGTCCCAGACTTTGCTCAGGATGCCGTCCTTGCCGGCGTGAGCCGCTTCCATGTCCGCCTTACCCCTGCCGTCCTTGCCGCTTTCCTTCCATCTCGCTGCTGCCGGCCTTGATCCTTCCTCGGAGGGCGCGACAATCATCATCTTCGTGGTCTTGTCGATTTTCTCCTTCCGCATTGCGATGCATCTGTCCTGAAGAGCCTTCGAGCTCGGGAATCTCGCGAATGCATCCTCGCACAGAGTCAGGGCCGCCGAAATGTCCCCAACGGCCATCTTCTTGTCCGCTTTCTCGAACACTTCCTTGACGACCGGCTCGATGAGGTTGGCTATCTTCTGAAGTATCGCCTGCGGGTCCGTCGAGTACTCCGCCGCTGCCAGATAGTTCTCCACGGCCGTGGGCATATCCCCCCTGCTGATGGCCGATGTCGCGGCCCTGTCGTACTGCACGAACATCTTCCGTTTCTCCTTGAGCTTCCAGCGGTCGCTGTATTCCTTGAGCTTGTTCTTGACGAGGTCCACCTCCGGGAAGTACTCAAGGGCAGCCTTGCAAAACCTGATGGCGCCCTCCACGCCGTCGTCAGCCTCGACGCGCCTCAGGTCTTCGTTGAACTTCTCGAAGAGCTTGAGCTGCATCCGCCCGATTTCCGCCGTCACGACGGACGGGTCGGTCGTGAATTTCCCGGCCTCCCTGAGGAGCTCGATTCCCTTGAGAATGTTGCCCTTGGTCTCCTCGGCGGCGGCCTGGCCGAACAGCGCCATGTATTCGGCGTTCCTGAGCTCCTCGAGCACGGCCTCCTTCCCTGACCAGATGTTCTTCGTGATGTTCCCGTTGAGTTCGAACAGGCCGGCCATGTTGCGGAGGACGTCCCTCATGGCCTGCCACTCGCCGGATTCCTTTGTCTTTTCCTTCTCGTCGGACCATTTCCTGAACGCGCTGTCCACGAGGGAGATCATGGCGGTCTCCAGCAATTCCGGATCATCCGCAAAGACCTTGGCTTCTTCGCAGAAGCCCAAGGCCGCCTTGATGTCGCCCTCCTTGGCGGATTCCATCGCCTTCGACCTGCACCTCAGGAACTCCGCGTCCCTCCTGACGGCCTTCAGGTTTTCCACCATCGCGGCGAGATCCGCGCCCGGGCGGGTTACCGCTTCGGCCAGCTTGTCCGCCTTGTCCAGCGCGGCCAGGCATCCTGCCCAGTTAGTTGCGTCCAGCTCGGCCTTCGCCGATTCCGCGTACCTCCCCACGTGGCGGAGGCCAATCTCGTCAATCCTCGTCCTGACCGACTCGTCGTCCCCCACGACTTCCAGGCTGATTTCGAGCCGTTTAATCGCGTCTCCCGCCTTTTCATCGGCCACGAGCGGCCTTGCGACGGTATTCATCCTCGCGAGCCTGTCCGTGGGGCTCTCCATGCGGATGAGGGCGGAAATCCTGTCCATCTCGCCTTCCACCTGCTTATTCGCTTCCTTTCCCGAGGCCCAGATTGAAGCGGACTTGAGCGAGGCGATGGCTCCTTCGAGATCCATGCGTCCTTCGGAAGCCTCCGCCTCCTTCAGGAAGCCTTCGAGCGTCGCCGAATGTATTTCGGCAATCTTCCTTTCCGCAACCGAGGGATCCTCGGAGTAGACTTTCGCCAGGTCCCAAAGGTCGACTGCCTCCTTTAGGTTTCCCGCCTTCTCTGCCTCTAGAGCCTGTGCTTCGAGCTTCTTGAAGGAAGCGTGCCTCTTTCCCGCCTCGGCGGATTTCCCGAGTGCTTCAATCTCGTCCTCGAGGTCGGCTTCCCTTCCCGTCGCCCATTTGCGCGCCTTGTTCAGCGTATCGAGCGCCTTTTCGATTTCCCCCGATGACGCGGTCTTCCTCGCCTTGGCGACCGCGGCTTCGAATTCCCGGTTCCTCAGGTCCGCAACGGTCAGTTTCACTTCCTCCGGATTAGGGGCCAGGGCGATTTCCTTCTCGAGCACGTCAATCGCACCCTCGATGTCCTGGGTCTCAATCTTGGCCCGGACCTCCGTTTCGACCGTCCTCCAGCGGTCGAGCCTGCCTCTGACCTCAATCTTGATGCGGAGATCCGAAACCCGCGCGTCCAGCTCGGCCGCCCTGCCCCCCGCCCACTCCCTGGCCATTTCGCAGGATTCGAGGGCCTCCTCGAACATCCCGGCCCCCTCGCGCACCCTCGATTCCTCGATGAATTTCTCGTACGTCGCGGCGGAAATCTGTTTCATTCTGGCATCGACGTCTTCCTTCCTGGACGCGTACTGGAGTGCGAACCTCAGCGAATCCAGCGCGCCAGCGGTGTCGCCCTTCGTGTAGCGTTCCTCCGCCTCCTTGACTATCCTCCTGTACCGGTCCTCCTCTTCCGCCCTTCCCTTCGCCAGCTTTATCGCCTCAATCCTGCGATCGGCCTCCTCCTCCCTGCCCTCGGCCCACAGCTTCGCCCTTTCGGCGGCCTTTTCGGCCTCGTCCAGCCGGAAGGCGGCGATTAGCTCGTCGGCCTCCGCCAGGGCCTTCCTGAGTTCGGACGCGCGGATTCCGGTGATTTCCCTGTCGATCTCGCCAGAACTGCCGACGAGCCCCGCGGCTTCGGACAGGATGGCGGCGGCAGCCTTGGCGTCCCCGGCCTTGAGGAGATTGGCGGCTTTCTCCTTCATTTCGTCGAGCCTCGTCCTCCGCTGCCTCGCCTGGATTTCCGTCTTAATCTGGGCAATCTGCGGCTCCAGTTCCGACTCGCGGCCCTGGGCGAATTCCCTGGCGCTCTCGGCTGCCGCCAGCGCTGCGCCGAAATCGGAGCCTCTCAGCGCGGCCCTGGCTTCGCGCATCCTGGATTCGAACTTCTCGGAGACTATGGCGGAGATTCTGCCGTCCACGTCGAATCCCCGGGGCGAGCAGCTCCGCAGGGAATTCAGCGCGTCCACGGCCTTCCAGGTCTCGCCCCTTGCGGCGCAGCTTTCTGCTTCTTCAAGAGCCTTGTCGAACTTCGAGGTGCGCTCGTGCTCGACGGCCTCCCTGCTTATCCTCTCCGCCAGCCCGGAAGCCCGTCCCGAGGAATCCCACTCCTCGGCCTTGACCGCCTCTTCGCGCGCGGCGTCGAACCTCCTCGCGGCAAGCATGTCCTCGGCGGCCTTCATGTGCCGTCCGAATTCCCCGTCCTTCCATGCCTGGATTTCCGCGTCGACCCCGGCCGGGTCTTCAGCAAGGGCCTTTGCCTCGGTATAGCGCTCGATGGCCTGCGCAAGCCTCCCGTCGTCCCTGAGGTCGACGGCCTCGGCCTTAATCTTCTCGAAGGCTTCCTTGCGCTCCTTCGTCTTCGTGTATCCGCGGAGGTCCTCAATCCTCGATTCTATTTCCTTCCCTTCGGCGCTGGTGGCGTACTCCTTGGCGAGCTCGCACGACACGATTGCCCACTTGTAATCCTCCTCGGCAATCAGCCTCTCGACGTCCGCCATATGCTTGCCGAGGGTCTCCTTCCGGATCTCCTCGGATCTCGCATCCACGTCGGAGGGATCCTTGGCGAGCTTCCGGGCTTCCTCGAGCTTCCTGAGGGCCTTCTTGACGGAATTCTCCGAGTAGAGCTTCTCGGCTTCGCTCCGAAGCTCCCTGTACTGGGCCATGCCCTTGAGTTCAGTGACTGCATCTGCGAGCGCCTTCCTGCGCTCCTCGAAGGGGACGTTCATCTCCCCTGCCCAGCGGGCGGCCTCTTCAACCAGCAGTTCGGCGTCGGACGGCAGGGCCTGCCTTATCTTGTCCCTGGCCTTCGCCTCAGCGGCGTCGACGGCCATGCGTCCCATCTTCTCGATGATGGCGTCCGTCTCCCCCGTCTTCATCTCGAACGGTCTGGCTTCCTTGAGCTTTCTTATTGCGCCTCTTATGTCGCCGGACTTGGCAAGGCCGTCGGCTTCCGCGGCCGCGGCGCCGAACGCGCGCCTCTTCCTCGCCTCTTCCTCCAGCTTGTCGTGCTTCCCCGCGCGCTCGCCCAGTTCCTTTTCCATTCCGCGGGCCCACTTCGCGGCATCCCTCAGTAGGGTCGCCGCCTCTGCGTGATGCCCTTCGGCGCCGAGGGCATCGGCCGCAGCCTCGGCCTTCACGCATTCGGACTTGATTACCTCCCTTGTCCTGGCGGCTACGCTGTCCTTCTTCTCCTCCCATTCGGCGGCCAGGTCGAAATTGGACAGGGCCGTCCTGACGTCGCCCCTTTGAAGCGCGTCCTCCGCTGCCCTCAGGCTCACCAGGTAACCTTCTTCCTTCTTCCTGCGCTCAATCTGGACCTTGATTTCATTGATGGCGTTCTTGAGCGCCTCTTCCCTGCCTCTGGCCCATGGGGCGAGGTTCTCCGCCCTGGCGATGGCGTCCTCGAGCCTTCCGAGATTCCTCAGCGCCTTGGCTTCCGCGATGCCCTTCTCGAACTGCTCCCCGGCGACCTTGGCGATGCGATCGTCGACAGTCTGCGGGTTGCCGGCGAAGGCTCGCGCCGCCTTGAGCCTTTCGATTGCCTTCGTGGCATCCCCCCGTGCGAGCAGTTCGCCGGCCTCGGCGTTTATCGACCTGAATTTCTCCCCGCGTTCCTCGTCGGCCAGCTTCTCTGCGAGCCTCTGCACGAGAGCCTGCGTCTCCTCCGCCTTCGGGGCGGGCGCGAACACGAGGGCCTCCTTCGCGGCGGCAATGGCGGCCTTCAAATCGAGCTTCCTCTCAGCCGAGGCTACTTCCGCAAGGAGATTCTCGTACCTGCCGCGGACAAGTCCGTCGATGAATACCTGGAACTCCTCCTTCTTCTCCGCGTATTCAAGCGCCTCCTTCAGGTTCTTGAGGCCGCCGTCCAGGTCCCCTTTGCCTATCCTTGCGATGCCCTCTTCGCGGAGCGACTTGTACTTCCTCGCGCCGTCTGCCTTCCTCCTCAGCGCGGATATCTTCCTGTCCACCGAATCCAGGGCCCTCGTGTACTGCCTGGCCTTTTCGCAGGCCTCCACGGCAGCGTCGAAGTCCCCAATCCATTCCTTCTTCCGGGCTTCGACCATCAGCATGTCGAACGCCGTCTTCTTGAGGCCGTCAATCTTCTGGAGCAGATCCTTGGGATCCGTGAGGATTCTCGCGAGCTTCGTGTATATCTCAAGCGCCGCATGGATGTTGTTCTTCTTGATGTAGGACTCCGCCGTGGCTAGGTAGCGATCGGTGCTGAGGCGCATGTCCGCGGACTGGTTGATTTCAAGCATCATTTTCTTCAGCGTGCCGGGGTCCGCGAAATTCCTCGCCCCCTGCAGCGTCCGCAGGGCCTCCCTCGTATCGCCTGCTATGGCCTGATTCCATGCGTCGCGCTCCCTCTTCTTCAGCGCGGCGCTCTTCAGCTTCGCAATCGCGGCGTCCATCTCGGCCGTGTCGGCTGCGAAGTCCCGTGCGACCTCGGCCGCGGAGAGCGCGGACTCGAAATCCTGCACTTTCGCTCTCGCGTTGACCTCGTTCTTGTACCTGTCGTATTTCGACTCCAGGTCTTCCCTCTTCACCCTGCCCTTCAAGGCCCTGATTTTCGATTCGATATCCTCCCCGCTCCGCGCGTAGATTCTTGCCTGGTTCAGGCTGAGAATCGCCCCGACGAGGTCGCCGGACTCCTCCTTGAGTCCGGCCGAGTCGAGGTGGAACTTGAGTTTGGCGTCCTCGGCTTCACCCTCGGAGGGCTGCGCCGTTTTCTGGGGGGGCGGAACCGCGGCTTTCTGCGGGGGCTCGGCCTCCGGTTTCGGCGGAGCAGGCACGGCTAACCGGACGACTATGCCGTCCTTGTCCATGAGGAGGCGAATCTGGTCCACCTGCGCCTCGTTTATGTATCCCTTGATGAGCATCACGCCGCTGAGCGTGTCGTCAATGCCGGCCTCGGCCTTGAGCCTCGACAGGATGTCGAAGGCTTCCTGGACCCTGGTGGTTGAGGCGAAGCCCTTCTTTATCACGTACTCAGCGAAGTAGAGGTCCTGTTGGCTTGCCATTTTCATCCTCTCCGGAATCGCCGTTCCATGACCCGGGAAAGCGGACTCGCGCGAAGACGCGAGCGGCCGTTTCAGCGCTTCGCGAGCCCTGCCGGCGCCCGCATTGAGGAGCCGGCGTTCTGATTACGGCGCCCTTCGCGGCTGAGCGTCCCCGCCGCCGGCTCCGTATCGTTCCAAATAACCGGCAATCCTTGCCTCGAGTCCCTTGTCAAGTATTCCCCCCCCCTCGCGGGAAGAGAGATGTCCTACGATTTCCCTTATCGTGACCACGGCCCTGACCGGGATTCCCCTTTTCTTCTCGAATATCTGCACGGCGCTCATGCCCCCCTCGAGCGCCTCCTGCCTGTCGACCGCAATCGCGACTCCGGTGCAGGAAACGCCCTTTATGGAGAGCAGGAGGTCGAGGCTCTCGTCTTTTGTCTCGCCAGTGGTGAAGACATCGTCAATCAGGATGAACCTGTCGCCATCGGCGGGCTGGTGCCCGAATATGAGGCCCTTCTCTCCGTGCGTCTTCTCCTCCTTGCGGTTGAAGGAGACCTTCACGGGCGTTGCGAACTCCGCGTCCAGGGCAGTGGCGGCCGCGGTGGCGAGCGGGATTCCCTTGTAGGCCGGCCCGAAAAGCGCGTTGAACCCGCCCTTGAACCTGTCAATCAGGAGGCCTGCGTAGAACTGGCCCATCCTGCGCAGCGACGGGCCGTCGTCCATCGCGCCCATGTTCACGAAATAGGGGGATTTCCTGCCGCTCTTCAGCGTGAACTCCCCGAACTTCAGCGCCCCGGTCTGGAGCAGCAGGCCGATGAACGCCTTCTGATAGTCCTTCATAGAACCCTCCGACAGCCCGGCCCGAGCGCCGGGCTAGGCGCTGGAACAGTAGTGATCGAGAAATCGCTCGAGGCTCAGCTTGAACTCCTCCGCCGTCGCATACCGGTCCGACTTGTTCACGGCTATGGCTTTCAGGCAGATGTTTTCAAGGAATTCCGGGACCTTCGGGTTTATCTGCGACGGCTTGACGACCGCATCTTTGAAGACCGGTAAGATGTTGATTTCATCGCCCTTATCGTACGGGAGCATGTGCGTAATCATCTCGTAGAGGATGACGCCAACGGAGAAGATGTCCGACTGGTGGTCGACGTTCTCGCCGGAGAGCCTCTCGGGCGCCAGGTATCCGAATGTGCCCAGTATGAGGTCGGTCTGGGTTATCTTAATCCCGCTCTTGAGTGTCTTCGCCAGACCGAAATCGATTATGTGCGGCCTGTCTTCCGCGTCGACCAGGACGTTGGACGGCTTGAGGTCCCGGTGGATGACCCCCTTGGAATGCGCGTAGCCTACTGCGTCCAGGACATCGACGAGTATGGATATGCCCCTGCTGTACGTCAGGACGGTCGAATATATCATGTCATACAGCGATTTGCCGTCGATGAACTCCATCGAGATGAAGTGCTGGCCTTCGACGATGCCCATCTCGAATATCGACACGATGCCAGGGTGGCTGAGTTTCGAGATGGTGTCGCCTTCGAGGTAGAACCTGGCCACCTGGTCCTGCTTCTTGAAGTGGCTCGCCAGCACCTTCAGGGCGACGATTTTGTCCGTTTCCGAATCCCTGGCCTTGAAGACGATGCCCATTCCGCCGCGCGAAAGCTCGGATATCACGAAGTACTTGCCGAAGTTCTTCCTGGCGGCCTTCTCCTCCCTTTCCACCGACCGCCTGTGCCGTTCCTCGACGGCCTTGGCAATCTTCTCCTTGAACTGATCGAACTTGAACGGCTTCTCCAGCAAATCGTACACGCCGACCTTCATAAGGTCGACCGCGCCCGAAATCGTGGCGTAGGCGGTCACGACGATGATAATCACGTCCGGCCAGAGCTGCACCGCCTTCCTGGCGACCTGATACCCGTCGAGGCCGGGCATCTTCAAATCGAGCAGCATGATGTCGGCCTTCTGCTGGGAGAGGATTTGGAGGGCTTCCCTGCCGTCGTTGGCGACTTGGACGTCCGAATAGCCGAGGCCCATCAGCAGGTTCTTCTGGAGAGTCCGGATGTTCGGCTCGTCGTCGACGATGAGGAACCTCAGCTCGCCGTGGTCCGGACATGCCCCGTGCGTGGGTTGCTCGTTGGACATCTGGGAGCGCCTTTACCTGGAACACTCCTGAGACAACAGCGCCTAATCCGCCGGGACGGAATGGCGGCTGGGCAGCCAGTCGCGCAAGCCGCAGTCCCGACGGCGAAAAAGGCGCTTTGCAGAATTTAGCGGCACGCATGCATCAAGTCAACCAAAAAGCATTACAGCTCAAGAGTTGTGTTCGGGCATCCCGCGGAGACGCGGGCCCATCCGCATGAGCGCGGAATCATTCCTGCCGGCGGAAATACCTTGAACCAGGATGCCTGCATGTACGATATTGAACTTCGGTATATTCCGGAGCAGCCTGGACTTGCAGGCATCTTCCCGGCTGGATTTTCTATGGACACTGCGGCCGAATGCATGGAACAGGGGCCAATCAGGCCTCCGAGCGAGGCATACAGCCTCTTCCTCAGACTCGCAAGGGGTTGCCCCTGGAACAAGTGCGCATTCTGCGGGACCTACAGGGGGATTCGCTATTCCCCGCGGACGACGGAGGAAATCAAGGCCGACATCGACGGGGCATTCGAATGGGCTTCCCGAATCCGGGCCGCCTCGCAGGAGAACGGGCGCGCCGGCGCCATTGACGAAAGAGCAATCGCGGCGGTCGCGGGCAATGCCCCCGTGAGCTCATCACGCTGGAACGTCGCATCGTGGCTGTCAAGAGGGGCGGAGCACGTGTTCCTCCAGGACGCCGACGCCCTCGCCCTGCCCGCGAAGGCGGTCCGGGAAGTCCTGGCGCACCTGAAGGACCGATTCCCAACGGTTGCGAGGGTGACGACCTACTGCCGGAGCAGGACCGCCGCAAGGAAGAACGCCGACGATTTCAGGATGCTTGCGGACTCCGGCCTCTCCAGGGTTCACGTCGGCCTCGAGTCCGGGTGCGCGGAAGTGCTGGAAGCCGTGCGCAAGGGCGTATCAGCCGAGGACCACGTCAAGGCCGGATTGAACATCAAGGAAGCCGGCATTTCGCTCTCCGAGTACGTGATGCCGGGTCTCGGCGGGACAAGGCTGAGCTCGCCCCATGCCACGGAAACAGCCCGGGTCCTCAACCTCATCAACCCGGATTTCATACGCCTGCGGACCCTCGCGGTCACTCCCGATCATGATCTCCATGCCGCCGTGGCCGGCGGCGGGTTCAATCCTCCCGGCGATGACGCAATCGTCAGGGAAATCCGCCTCCTAATCGAGAATCTCACCGAAGTCGAAAGCACCGTCGTCTCGGACCATATCCTGAACCTCCTGGAGGAGGTCGAGGGCAGGCTCCCGGGCGACAAGGGGAGGATACTCGCCGTCATCGACGCCTACCTTTCGATGGACGAGGATTCGAGAATCAGGTTCAGGCTCGGCCGCAGGACGGGCATTATCAGGGTGCCTGCAGACCTGTCCGACCCCCGCTCGGCCGCGAGGGTGGACTCGGCTCGGCGCATGCTCGGAGTGCAGAGCTCGCAGGACATGGACTTGCTGTGCAGGGAAATCATGAGGAGCTACATCTGAAGACCGCCCGGAAGGGACGGCTTGCCCCCCTCACCTCGGGCGGTCCGGCATCACTCCACGACTTCCACCGATAGTCCGGAGCACACCTCGAGGAAACGCCTGATAGCGGGGGCAGGATCGCCGTAGTCGGGAATCCGCATCATTCTTATGCAAATGGACCCGGGGGTCCCGCCGTCGACCACGGCCCACGAGCCCGCGAGCACCTCGGCCCACAGGTCGGGCTCGGCGTTGCCCGCCTCGATCCTGAAGCCCGCGGCGATTCTCGCCGGTATGGCGGCCGCCCGGCACCAGGCAACGGTCGTCACGGCTCGGCCCCATGGAGGAATCGCGTTCGTCCTCGCGTAGCGCGAGGCCGGGAGGATTATCTGGTCCCACGGCCCGCGCTTGCTCCTCCTGCAAATGAAATCCCCGATTGCCCTGGCCGATTCCCAGATTCTCTTCTCGTCCCTGAGCAGCTCACCCGCTTCGAACTCGAGCGTGCCGAGGTCGTCCGCGAATTCGCTCTCGGCCAGGAATTCAATCAGGCCCTCCTCCACGCGCACGGGCCTGAATGCCTCGCCCGGATTCGCGCCGCATTCCACTTTGAGCAGCGCGCGGCCCGCGTCCCTCTCGAGGACCGCCTGGCCGCATGACGAGAAATCCAGGGCGTCGACGCCCGGCCCGGAAATGCGGAATCTCGTGATTCCGGCGGGATTGGCCTTGCCGGCGTTTGCAACGGGCTTGGGGGCCATGGGCGGGAAGTCAATCCGCCACTTGGGCTTCTCCGCCACGTCTTCCTTCCTCGCGCGCAGGATGTCCGCCCTGATGGGGCACTCCAGGCTGGCGCTCACGAGCATGCCGTCCTTGCCGCGGATTTCGCGATAAGGGTGCTTGAGGACCTCGGATTCGGCGTTAATCCCCGCCATGACGGCATCCTGACCCGCCGTTCCGGGTGGGGGGTCGGCCTTGCCGGAGGATTTGTACTTGAACACGGCCACCAGGCCCATCTCCGGGACCGTCTGGAACGTTTCGAACTCCGTGCCTTCCTTGTGCGCAATTTCCCTGAGCTTCCTCTCAATCGCCCACGGGCCGAGAGGCTCGCCCTTCAATGCGGTCTTTACGGACTTCGCTGTCTTGCCGGCGATGACGTTCACCTCCAGATCGGTTCCGACGATCCTTGCGCTCAATCCGAACGAATCGGCGCCGAACGTGCGGCTGTAGCTGAAATGCTCGACTTTCCCGTCCTCTCGTTCGAAGCAATCCGCGACGGCCGACAG
>JBFZBV010000536.1:0-4065 GCA_041308285.1 Planctomycetota bacterium
GGCCGGTGCCCGGACCCGGTCCTGCGCGCGAGGGCGGTCGCGAGCCTGAGGCGCGTGCAGCGCCTGATGCAGGCCGGCGGCAGGCAGCCCTAGTCCCTGCAGGCGCCGGGCGGATTGCGAGGTGGAAGAATGGCACTGAGGGGCATCCTGCCGGGGCAGGTCCTGTTCCTCGCCGCCGCGTTGGCGGCGGTCTCCGCGGCTGCGGAGGAGGAGTCGTGGATTGGGAGGTTCGACGGCGACGTGAAGACGGGGTTCTCGCGCATCGTCTGGAGCGAGGTCTCGGAGGGGGGGGAGAAGCTCGCGAGGACCGACGTGACGAGGTCGTTCGCGTATTTCAAGGGCGCCGAGGTCGCATGGACGCAGTTCGTGACCGTAATCGAGACTGCCGCGGGCGAGGTGAGGAGCTTCAGCTTCTCGAGCACGACCTCGGCCGGCAAGACGGTGTACGACGGCAGGGTGTCGGGGGAGACGGCGAGGATTTTCGAGAAGCTGCCGGACTCGGAACCGAGGGAGTACGACGCGCCGTGGAAGGCCGGGTGCCTCGGCCCGGCTGCATGGGAGCGGAAGAAGCGCGACGCGGCCCTGGCCGGGACGGGTTCGATGACCTGCGAGGTGTTCTCGCTGGACTACCTGAAACCCGTGAATCTGACGGTGCGCATGCGCGGCGTGAAGCCCGTGCGCTCGTGGAAGGGTACTGCCAGGCTGGCGGAGTTCAAGGTCGAGCTGGACATGGCCGGGTCGGCCTACTACTGGGAATACAGGGACGGCAAGGGGGCGTTCTCCCATTCCGCCACGTCGGATGGGCAGGTAATCGAGGCGGCGATGGGCAAGGCGGAGGCCGAGGCGCGGCAGAAGGGCGTCCTGGCCATCTACCCGGTCTCGCTCTGCGTGCAGAGCCCCGGCATCGTGGTCAAGCCCAGGCAGGCCAGGGCCTCGGTCATCAAGCTCAATCTCGGCGGCCAGTCGGACTTCTCCAGGATTCACTTCGCCTTCGACGGGCAGAGGGTGTCCGCCGCCGAAGGGGCGAAGTCCGCGACGATATCGGTCACGTGCCCGGCCGCCAAGGCCGCGGCCGAGCTGCCGGAGACCGACGCGCGCTTCAAGCCGTGCCTCGATCCGAACTACTTCCTGGATTTCGACCCTGCCGGAGGCCCGATTGCCGAAGCCGCGCGCAGGGCGGCCGGATCGGAGAAGAACAGCCTCAAGGCGGCCCGCAAGATGTCCGAGTGGATATCCGAGTCCTTCCGCAAGCTGCCTCTGAACGCCGGGTTCGCCGTTGCCTCGGACACCCTGTCCCGCATGGAGGGCGACAGCTCCGAGCTCGCGGTGCTCCTCTGCGCAATGGCGAGGTCCCATGGCGTGCCGTCGAAGCTCGCGGGCGGGTTCTGCCTCCAGGGCGGCTACTTCGTGTTCCACGCGTGGGCTGAAATCTGGGCAGGGTCCTGGATTCCGCTGGACCCCTCGAGCCCGGGCGGGGTCTCGGACGCCATGCGAATCAAGCTGGGCGAGACCGACCTGTCGGCGGCGGCGCCGGAGTACGTGTTCCTCGCCGCCGGGTCCATCGTGAAGGACCTCAAGGTGTCCTCCGTCGCCTACCAGGTCGGGTCGGCGGTGCTGGAGGCGTCCGAGGACCAGCCGGACGCGTTCCACTCCTCGCCGGGGGACGCCTACGCGAACCAGCTCTACGGCTTCGGATTCTCCAAGCCGCCCTCGTGGAGCGTCTCGACGAACCTCAGGGGCATAACCGGGGGCCTCGTGGCCGTGTTCGGCCGGAACCAGCAGGAGAGGGTCCTGGTCAGGCCGCACATGGCCGAGTACTCGCTGGATTACGACTCGCTTCTGCGGAAGATGGAGGTCAACTACAGCCTCGGCGACCCGAGGGAAATCGAAGTCGACGGCAGGAAGGCCGTGGTCGTGAAGACTTCCATGAAGGGCGGCGGGTACGCGCCGATGACGTGCTATGTCCTGACCGACGGCGTGATGTACGCAATCGAGTCGAACGACTGCTCGGACGACTGCCGCGCCGCGTTCGAATACGTCCTCAGGTCCATGAAATTCAGGAAGCAGGAATGAAGAACCGAATCGCGATCAGGGCGGCTGGGCTGCTCCTGCCGGCGGTCCTGGCCGTCGCGGGATGCTCCGGGTGCGGCGGCGGCACGGACGGAGGCTACCGGGAGGACAAGCCCTCGGGCGTCATCGTGTACGCCCGGGGCGCGGACTCGAAGAAGCTCGACCCGGCGGACATAACCGACGGGGAATCGGTGAAGGTCTGCACGAACCTCTTCGAGACCCTCGTCACGTTCGCCGAGTCGTCCGCCGACATCGTCCCGCTCCTCGCCGCGTCGTGGACCGCTTCCGGGGACGGCCTCGAGTGGACCTTCAAGCTCAGGCCGGGCGTGAAGTTCCACGACGGATCGGAGTTCGATTCCGCGGCGGTCGAGTTCTGCATGAAACGCCTCGTCGACCCCGGGAACCCGTACAGGTTCAAGGGGGCGTTCAGCTATTCCGAGAACTACACGGGCATCGCGAAGGTCGAGGCCGCAGGCCCGCTGGACGTGGTCTTCACCCTCAAGGAGCCCAGCGCGACCTTTCTCCCGAACCTGGCGATGTTCCCGGCGTCCATGCAGAGCCCGCAGGCGGTGGTGAAGCACGGCGAGAAATACTTCAAGAACCCCTGCGGGACCGGGCCGTACAGGTTCGTGTCGTGGCAGGAGAACGAGAAGATAGTGCTCGAGGCCTTCGACGGGTACTGGGGCCGGAAGGCGGCGACGGCGAGGATTATTTTCAAGCCCGTGCCGGACAACTCCGCGAGGCGCCTGGAGCTCGAACGCGGCGAGGTGGACATCATAGACGGCATCAACTTCTCGGACATAGCCGCCCTCCGAAAGCACGAAGGGGTCGAGGTGCAGGTGGATCCCGGGATGAATTTCGGCTACCTGGCGCTCAACACGCTCAAGCCGCCCTTCGACAAGGTCGAGGTGCGCGAGGCGATAGCCCTGGCCGTGGACAAGGAGAAGATAAGGTCGCTGGCGTTCCACGGGTTCGGGGACCTCGGCCCGAATCCCATGCCGCCGACCGTGTTCGGGTACAACTCCTCCATAAAGGACCGGATCCGCGACACGGCCGCCGCGAAGGCCCTCCTCAGGAAGGCAGGCGTCGCCGAGGGGTTCGAGGTGCGGCTCTTCGCCATGCCGAATCCGAGGCCCTACATGCCGCAGCCGAGGAAGGTCGCGCAGGTCCTGAAGGAGAACCTCAAGGAAGTCGGAATCGAGGCTGTCATCGAATCGCCCGAGTGGCAGCTGTACCTCGACCAGACCATGAACGGGAAGCACGACCTCTGCCTTCTGGGCTGGACCACGGACAACGGCGACCCGGACAATTTCCTGTGGCAGCTCCTGGACAGTTCGAACGCGAAAATCGGGTCTGCGATGAACGTCTCCTTCTACCGGAACGCGGAGGTGGACGCGCTGTTCGCCGCGGCCAAGCGATCAATGGACAGGGTGGAGCGCAAGGCGCTCTACGAGAAGGCGCAGGAGATTGTGTTCCGCGACGTCCCGATGATCGCGCTCGCGTACTTCCCGCAGGTCGTGGCCTGCAGGAAGGGCCTTACGGGCTATGCACAGCACCCGACCGGGATTGTGCGGCTGTGGAACGCGAGAATCGGCGGCTAGCTCGCCGCTTGCGGCGGTGGAGGATTCGATGAGACCGGCTTTTCTCTTCCTCGTCCTGCTGGCGGCTCCGGCCGCTTTCGCCGACGAAGTCGAGCTCTCGAACGGCAACGTCGTCGAGGGGATCATCGTCGAGGAGGACGCCGAGAAGGTGGTCGTGGACACCGGGGACGGGAAGCTGACGATCCCGAGGTCGCAAATCGCGTCGATTACGAAGCTCAGGACGGGCGGGCAGAAGAAGGCGGAGCCTCTTCCGCAGGACACGGCGAGGAACTACTCCGGCGAGGTCCTTTCGAGGAAGCTGCGCGCGGAGCGTGCGTGGGAAGTGCCCGTCGAAAAGGGGAAAAAGGCCTTCGCGGCTGTGCCGCTGATGATGAGCTTCTGGGGATCCACGAAC
>JBFZBV010000537.1:0-4677 GCA_041308285.1 Planctomycetota bacterium
TCGGGTCCCTCAAGGACAGGATGACGATCATCATGGTCTCGCACGACCTCGGATTCGTGTCGGAATCGGTCGGAAAGGTCGTGTGCGTGAACAACACGGTCGCCGTGCACCCGACGGAGAACCTTACTGGAGAGATCATGCTCGACCTCTACGGCAGGGACGTGCGGCTCATAAGGCACGACCACGACTGCCAGGCGGAGTGCCGGGAGGGCGGCGGATGACCGAGTTCCTCGCCGCCGTCCAGTCGGAACCGTTCCTCAGGCACGCGCTCGCCGCCGGCGTGCTCGCGTCGGTGGCGTGCGGCGTGGTCGGTTCGTACGTCGTCGTGCGGAGGATGACGTATCTGGCCGGCGGGATATCGCACTGCGTCCTGGGAGGCATGGGGCTCGCCATGTACATGAACAAGGTCCACGGGATTTCCTGGGCCAGCCCGATGCTCGGCGCGGTGTGCTCCGCCCTCGCCGCAGCGCTGATTATCGGCCTGGTGTCAATCAGGTACCGGCAGCGCGAGGACACGGTGATATCCGCGCTCTGGGCCGTGGGCATGGCCGCGGGGGTCCTGTTCGTGGCCAAGACGCCCGGGTACCAGCAGGACCTCATGAGCTACCTGTTCGGGAACATCCTGATGGTGAGCTCGAAGGACCTGTGGATTATCGCCGCGCTGGACGCCGGGGTGCTTGCGCTCACGCTCGCGTTCTACAAGGAGCTTCTGGCCGTCAGCTTCGACGAGGAGTACGCGACCACGCGGGGAATCAGGGTCGAGTTCTACTATCTCCTCCTCCTCTGCATGACCGCGCTCACCGTGGTGCTCCTCGTGACGGTCGTGGGCATCGTCATGGTGATTGCCCTGCTCACGCTCCCCACCGCGATTGCCGGCCAGTTCGCGGGGCGGCTGTGGAAGATGATGGCGCTCTCGGCGGTCCTCATCTCCCTCTTCACCTTCTCCGGCCTGGCGCTGAGCTACAGCCCGGACCTGCCGCCGGGGGCGTTCACCATAGTCCTTGCGGGAGGCGTGTACCTGGCCGTGCTGCTGGTCAAGAGCTTGAAGGCCCGGCTGTCCGGCGGGCGGAGCGGGGGGGCCGGCGCATGAGCGGACCGCACGAAGCGACCGCCGGGGAATGCAGCCCCCGCCCGGGCCGGACGGTCCGCATCGCAGGCGCGGCGCTGCAGTGGGCGGTGGTGGCCGGCATGGCCGCGGTCTTCTCCGTCTACGCGACGTCCCAGGGCGGGGAGAAGCGGGCTCTTGCGGACGTCTTCACGATATTCCTGAGCATCGTCCTCGAAGCGCTCCCCTTCATGCTCATCGGGTCCCTCGTCGGGGGATTCATCGAGGTCTTCGTGCCGAGGGACCGGCTCTCGGCCCTCCTCGCCGGGCGGCAGCTGCCGTCCCTCCTCCTGGCCGCCAGCATGGGCATAATCTTCCCGGTGTGCGAGTGCGCGATCATCCCGGTAATCCGGAGGCTGCTTCGCAAGGGCGTCCCGTTCTCCGCGGCCGTGGGGTATCTGCTGGGCGGGCCGCTGGTCAATCCGGTGGTAGCCGCCTCGACGTTCGTGGCGTACGGCGGGGATTTCCGCATCGCGGGCGCGAGGCTCGGCCTGGGTTTCTGCGTGGCCGTTTCGGTCGGCCTGGTCATGGGCAGGCTGTTCCGGGGCAACGCGGCCGTCGCGTGGGACCCTGAGGCGGGCGGGCACGAGCACTGCTGCGGGGATCCAGCCGGGCACGGCGAGGGCGGTGCCGCGCGGGGCTTCGGCCGGCGCATCCTGGCGGCGCTCGGCCACGCCTCGGACGACTTCATGGACGTGGGCAGGTTCCTGGTGGTGGGGGCGTTCTTCGCCGGGATTCTCAGGTCGCAGATTTCCGAGGGCGAGGTCCTCGGCATGCTCTCCGGCAACCCGGCGGGCTCGATAACGGTGATGATGGGCTTCGCGGCGGCGCTCAACCTCTGCAGCGAGGCGGACGCATTCGTCGCCGCCTCGTTCAGGTCCGTCATCCCCCTTTCGGGCCAGATTGCATTCATGATTATGGGGCCCATGCTCGACGTCAAGCTCCTGCTCATGTACCTCGGGGTGTTCCGCAAGAAGGCGATAGCCGCTCTCGTAGTGTCGATTGCCGCGGCCGTGTTCGGCGCGTCGATGCTGGCGGAGGTCCTGCTCTGATGCCGCACGCGTTGAGAAGGAAGATAGACGCGGCCGCGGCCCTCGCGGCTCCGGGCGTCCTGGCGGCGTGGGCGGGCGTGTTCGCATGGCTTCTCGCCGGGAGCAGGTACCAGGCTTTCCTGCAGCCGAGGCTCAAGCCCCTTTTGATCGCAGGCGCGGTCCTTGCCGCGGCGCTGGCCGCCGCGGCGCTGTATGCAATCCTGAGGCGCACCCCGCGGGAGGCGCCGCAGGGCGGGATTTCCGGGACGGTGCTCGTCCTGATTCCGATTGCCTTCCTGTGGATGGTCTACGGCGAGACCCTCGGGCAGCACGCGCTTTCCAAGCGGGCATTCGTGGCGGGGCGGAACACGCAAACGCCCGCCCCTGCGCCGGAGCCCGGCCCTGCAGCGCGCGCGCCGGACACGGGGCCGCCGAAGGAAGCGACCCTCGCGGACCTGAGCGAGAAAGCGGGCGAATTCATGGGCGCGAACGTCGCGGTCGAGGGAATGGTCAGCAGGGCGGGCGGCCTTCCGGAAGGCTGGATTCTCCTCTTCAGGTTCCAGATAGTGTGCTGCGCCGCGGACGCCCAGCCCGTGGGCGTCATGGTCAGGGGGCGGGGTTTCGAAAAGCTCAGCGAGGACTGCTGGGCGAGGATTGAGGGCCGCTTCGAAACCCTGGATTTCGAGGGCGAGGCGACGCCCGCAATCTCCGCCGTGGAAGCCCGGCCCATCCCGGTCCCGCCGCCGGAGAAGAGGTACCTCTTCAAGTAGGCCCGCGGGGGGGGGGTCGGCCCCGGGCAGGGTCACTGCCCGACCGCCCATGCATCGAGGCACTCGCGCAGTTCCGCGAGGCTCCCTGCCCTGAGCCGCCCGCGGATGCCGTGCAGGTTCACGGCGACGTCCTTCGCGGAGGCCAGGGCCCTGAGATCATCCAGGCCTACCGGGTAATAGGCCGTTTCCCTGGCTTCGTCCGAGTCGAGCACCTTCCTGTTCTCCCGGCTGCCGTCGCCCGAGAGGTCAATCCTGCGGCCTTCGAACTCGAACGAGAGGGTGCTGCCTCTCGGGATGAAGATCCAGTCCTTCCCTTCATAGAGCGCCATGATGCAGTATGCGAATCCGATTCTGGGGTCGGCGAGCCTCAGGACGTACACGTAGACCCTGATGCTCCCCTCGACGGCGTCCAGCCTGCTTATATGCATGCTCTTCACCGTGACGGCCGGGTCGAGGACGCCGTCCGCGAGCGAAAACGAGGCCGGGCCGGGTGCGGCCGGGCCGGGGCCGCCGGTGCCGGCGGTCTCCTGCGAGCAGGCGGCCAGCATCAGGGCGGCGGACGCCAGAGCCAGGAATATCCTCATAATCCCATCCTTCATGCGCGGACGGTTGGATTGTCCGGACGATATTGTAGAATCAATCGGGCCCTGCAGAAAGCGCAGGGAGGAGCATTCGCGGCGGGCCGCGGAGGCCGGGGCGTTGCGCGGCGCGCGCCGCCCGCCCAATCCGGCCCGGGGCGGGAGCCCTGCGCAGAGAGGCGAGTGGAGCACGCATGGGAAAGCACGTATTCGCGGGAATCCTGCTGGCGCTCGGAGCGGCAACCGCCGCCTGTCCTGCCCGGGCGGAATCGACCGAGCCCGCACCCGAGGCGGCGGCGGTGGTGAACGGCCAGAGCATTCTCAAATCCGAGGTGGACGACGGCATTCCCGAACAGGTCTTCAAGTCCAAGGTGAAGCTCAGGCTGAACAGGGCCTTGAAGCTCGAGAGGCTCATCGACCTCGCGCTGCAGAAGCAGTTCGTGGCCAAGGCGGGCATACAGGTCGCGGAAGCTGAAATCGACTCGGCGATTGCGGAGCACAGGAACAGGAACACGGTGTCCTCATGCGCATGCGGCTGCTCGGGCTACAAGTCGCTCGAAGATTTCATGGCAGAGAAGATGATGTCGATGCGGGAATACAGGGACTCGATTCTGGTCGGGATAGGGTTCAAGAAGCACGTGGACCTGCTTTGGGCGGCTGAATTCAAGGACCCGGCGAAGCTCGCCGCGGAAGTGGAGACGCGCAAGGCCGAACTGGACGCTGCGTACGTGAGGCTCGGGGGGATATTCTTCCGCAATCCGGACCGGAAAGCCGGCGGCGAAGCCATGAGCGCCGACGAAAAGGCCGATGCCGCATGGAAGCGCCTGGAGAAGGGCGAGGATTTCGCCGGCCTGGCCGCCGAGGCGTCCGAGGACAGGGCGACGGCCGTCAAGGGCGGGGAAATGGGCTGCCTGCTCAAAAGCCAGCTCGTGCCCGACGTGCTGAAAGCGGTCGAAAAGCTCGATTCGAACTCCTATTCGAAACCGCTGAAGACGTGGAACGGATGCGTAATCGTCCAGCGCAGACCCATGGAGCGCAAGGAATCGGAGGAAGTGCTCAGGGCCGAGTTTGACCGCAAGGCGAGGATTGACATCATCAACAGGATGCGCGAGGGGGCGAAAATCGAGAAACGCTGACCCGGAAGCGGAACGGTGACAGGGAACTTCCCGATTCCCACTTGGATGGTTCTATTC
>JBFZBV010000538.1:0-6429 GCA_041308285.1 Planctomycetota bacterium
CCCTTCTCCCGCGCGTACGTGATTGCGTGTATCTTCCCCTCTATGCCCCGCTCGCCGAACCCGCCCGGGACGAGAATCCCGCCGAGCCCGCCGAGAAGCTTGTCCGCGCCCTCTTGCTCGACGTCCTCGCTGGATATCTTGCGCAGGTTCACCCTCGCCCGGTTCGCAATCCCCCCGTGGTCCAGGGCCTCGCTGATGGACTTGTACGCGTCCTTGAGGGATACGTACTTCCCTACGAGCCCGATTTCCACTGAGCACTGCGGGTTGCGCACGACCTCCAGCATGTCCAGCCAGGCCTCTATTCCCTTGCCTTCCTTCACGGTCAGGCCGAGCCTCCGGTAGATGAGGTCGTCCAGCCCCTGGTTCACGAACATGAGCGGCAGCTCGTATATGCTGTGCTCCACGTCCCGCTCCTCTATCACCGCCTTGAGTTCGACGTTGCAGAAGAGCGAGATCTTCCTCCTGTTGTCCTCTGTCAGCTGCTTCTCCGTCCTGCATATCAGGATGTCCGGGATTATCCCGATTTCCCTCAGCCGCTGGACCGAGTGCTGGGTGGGCTTGGTCTTCACCTCCCCCGCCGCCCTCAGGAACGGCAGGAGGGTCAGGTGGATGAAGATGACGTTCTCCCTGCCCTGATGCAGGGCGTACTGCCTTATGGCTTCCAGGAACGGGAGCGACTCGATGTCGCCGACCGTGCCGCCGATTTCCGTGATGACCACGTCCACTTCCGGGGACGCGAGCTTCCCGACCGCGCGCTGGATTTCGTCCGTGATGTGGGGCACGACCTGGACCGTCCCGCCGTTGTAGTCCCCGCGCCTCTCCTTGCGGATGACGTTCTGGTAGATGAGCCCGGTGGTCACGTTCGAGTTCCGGCTTATCTCCGAATGCGTGAACCTCTCGTAGTGCCCGAGGTCGAGGTCGGTCTCCGCCCCGTCGTCAGTGACGTAGACTTCCCCGTGCTGGAAGGGGTTCATCGTCCCCGGGTCGACGTTTATGTAGGGATCGAACTTCTGCATGGCTACTCGCAGGCCCCTGCACTCGAGGAGCATGCCGATTGCGGCCGAGGTCAGACCCTTGCCGAGGGAGGAAACCACCCCTCCGGTCACGAATATATGCTTCGTCATCTGACTCCAATCCTCCGCTTGAATTCCTCGTAGTCCCGCGGAGTGTCGATGGATTTCGGCCTGTTCCGCGTCATCACCACCTTCACGGGCATGCCCCGCCACAGGGCGCGGTTCTGCTCGAGCTTCTCCGCCTTCTCAATCGGCGCCTCTCCCAGGGACACGAACCTGGAAAGCGCCTCCATCCTGAATCCGTACACGCCGATGTGCCCCAGCCTCGGGCCGTCCCCGTCCCTGTAGAAGGGCACGGCGGACCGGGAGAAATACAGGGCCCGCCCCGACTCGTCCGTCACGACCTTCACGAGCGAGGGATCGTCCGCCGGCCCCTCGAACTCGTAGGCCAGCGTGGCCATCCCGCAGCCCCTGTCCGCCTCCAGCGCGGCCACGAGAGCGTCTATGTCCGACGGGTCTATCTCGGGCTCGTCGCCCTGGACGTTGATTACGATGTCCGGGACCGGGACCAGCGCGGAGGCTGCCTCGTGCACGCGGTCCGTCCCCGATTCGTGCCGCGGATCGGTCATCACCGCCTCGGCTCCGAAAGCCAGGGCCGCGGAAAGTATCCTCTGATCGTCCGTCGCGATTAGGACCCTGGACAGGCTCGCCGCCTCCCTCACCCTGAGGTAGACGTGCTCCACGAGGTATCGGCCGGTATCACGGAGCAGCGGCTTGCCCGGAAGCCTCGTGGAGGCGTATCTCGCGGGTATCACGGCCGCGGCGTTCATCGGCCGCCCCCGTCCGCCTTGCCTCGCTTCCCCAGCTCCTCCTGCTGCCTCGCGAAGTAGTCCCCCCCCTCGCGGTTGGGCACCACCTGGAAGGAAGTCTGGTCCTGGCAGAGCTCTATGAGCCTCATCTTCATCTCCGAGAACTTCCTGGCTTTTTCCGCGGCGGCCGCGTCGCCGGGCCTGGGCGCCTCGCCGGCGAGCACGCGGGTCTTCCCCTCGACCTCGACCACGAGCAGCTGGGACGCCGGCCTCGACGCGAGAATCGACCCGATGTCGCGGGCCTCCTCGGCGTCGTCGAAGAAGCCGTTCTCACCGATTCGCCCGAGGAACCAGGCCATGTTCTCGTCGGAGACAATCTTGAGCCCCGTGATGGACGCCGCCTTGTCCCCTGCGAACTCGGGGTTGCCCCTGTTCGCGAGGAGCATGGACGCCCCGCGCGGCGCGCCGCCCTTGGCCTGCCTGTCGCGGTACGCGACGAGCGCGTTCCTCACGACGGGTTCGTCCGATGCGCAGCCGCATTGCGGCGCGGCGGAAGCGGCAAGAACGGCGAGCGCGAAGGCCCATCGAAGGAGTCCGGATCCCATCTGGAAAACCCTCCCGGTCGGAGGCGGGGGATTGGGTTCGCCGGCCTTCGGGGCAGGCGGGCCCCCCGCGGGGCCGTCAGGAAGAGAAGAATTTGACTGCCGTGTCGGCATCGTCCGCGAAGTGGAATATCTGCGAAAGCCCCAGGAGGTCGAACACCTCCTTCACGTGCGGAGTGGGCTGCATGAGCACGATGTCGCCTTTGTTCTCCTGCGCCGTTCCGATTGCCCCGATGAACACGCCGGCCCCGGCGCTCGATATGTAGTCCACGCCGCTCAAATCCACGACGATTTTGAAGGAATTCTCGTTGAACAGGTTGTTGATGGTGTTTTCCATCTGCTCGAACGTGTGGGCGTCGAGGAATCCGTTGACCTTCACGAGCACCGCGCCGCCCGCGGGTTCCGACTTAATGGAAAAGCCCCCCATCTTCATGCTCCTTTCGCCCCGCCGCCGGCCTGGACGGCCGGCCCGGGCCTGGGCTTCGGTTTCACGTACTTGACCAGCCTGAGCTCGTTCCTCTGCCCTTCCTTGAACGAGTACTCCACTTCGTCCATTATCTGCCTCATGAGGAAGATGCCGAGCCCGGTCTTCCTCCCTTCCTTCACGTGCTGGATGATGTCGATGTCCCTGATGGAGTTGGGGTCGAACTTCTTGCCCGAGTCCATGACGTGGATTTCGAGCCTCTCGGCGTCGCTCTTGACCGAAATCGTGATTGTTCCGGAAGCCACCTCCTCGTAGGAATGCTTCATTATGTTCGCCACGGCCTCGTCGACGGCCAATATCACCTTGCCCCTTTCGGCAGGCGGGAGCTGGCTCGCCGAGACCTGCTTCGACATGAACTCCCGGACCCTCGAGAGGTTCTCGGTCTTGCTTTCAATCTCGAGTTTGGCTCCGCCCTCGTCTTCCATCTCCGCCTTTGCTGCGCAAGCCATGCTGTCCTGCCCGGCCGCCGGATTTTCCCCGCGGCGGGGGTCCGTATCAAACCACCTGCATTGTCGAGATGGTTATGTCGTCGTGCTGCTCGGCATCCCCCTGATGCTCCCTCACGGCGGACACGATTGAATTGATGAACTTGCTCGAGTTCTCTTCTGAATTCTTGAGAATCAGGTCGTAGAAGGTCGTGTCGCCGAATTCCTCGCTCTTCGAGTTCATCGATTCCGGAATGCCGTCGGTATATATAACAGTACGATCGCCTTTTTCAAGCTGAATTTCCTCCTCCTTGATTGTCCTCTCGAAGATCGGGCCCTTGTCGAAGCCCAGGGCAATCCCGTTCGGATTAATCAGCTCGTATTTCTTCCCTTTTCTCCTGTAGAGGACCATCGGGTTGTGCCCTGCGGACGCGACCAGGAGCTTGCGCTCCTTGATGTTGAGGATCATGTAGATCGCGGTGACGAACATGCCCCGCCTTATGTCCTTCGCTATGACCCTGTTCACCTTCTTGAGCGTGTCCGCCGCGGAGTAGTTGGTGCCGCCTTCCATCCGAATCAGGCTCCGCGCCATCGTCATGACCATGGACCCCGGGATTCCCTTTCCCGACACGTCGGCAACCACCATGCCCATGTGGTTGTCGTCAATCTGTATGAAGTCGTAGTAGTCGCCTCCGACCTCCTTGCTGGGCTGGTAGAAGGCGGCGAGCTCGAACCCCTCGACCTGCGGAATCTTTGCCGGGAGCAGGCCCGCCTGGATTTCGGTGGCAATCTTGAGGTCGTGCTCCCGCGCCTGGTTCTGGAGCTCCACCTCCTTCGCGGCCTTGAGGCTCTGCGTCATCGCGTTGAAGGTCCTGGCCAGCACGCCGATTTCGTCCTTTGAATGCGCCTTGGTCATGTGTTCGAGGTTTCCCTTGGACACTATCGACATGTCCTCGATGAGCTTCTGCACGGGCTTGGAAATCTGCGCGGCCATTATGAACGACACGCCCACGCCGACGAGCACGGACAACAGGGTGAAGAGGAGGATGTTGGTGAGCAGCTTGCTGCTCGCGTTGCTGATGATTTCGGCCGACAGGGCGAGCATGGCGTTGCCCTTCTCCTCGCCCCTCACTTTTATCGGCTTGACGAAGAGCCACATCTTCTTCGAGTCGATGTAGCCCTCCTGGATGGTGATGCTGGTCTCGTTCTGCATCCAGAAATACTTCCTCTTTTCCGAGCTCCTCTGGATGGTGGAGGAGATCCTGGGGTTGAGGTTGCATTTCTTGTCCCTGCACTCGGTCATGGCGTTGAGGACCTTCGAAGCGCCCTGCTTCATGCCCATGGAAATCAGGGCCTCGAGGTAGTCGTTGTATCTCTGGCTGGCGAACTTCAGCTGGGTCTCGTATTCGAGTACCTTCTCCTCCTTCAACTTCGCCGGATCACCCCGCCCGGCGGCGCCTTTATCGCCGCCCAGGTCGTCGTCGTCGTCTTCGTCCGCTTTCCTGGGCTCATCCCTCAACCAGCGCTCGTATTGCGTGTACAGGAGGCTGCGCTCCTCGAAGTAGGCCATGGCGATGCTCTCCACGGAGCACACCATGTGCGCGCCCGAGTCCTCGATTTCCGACTTGAGGTTGCTCGAGGTGAGGGCGTAGATGACCATGGAGAAGAGGAGCATGATTGCGAAGACCATCGCCGAGATGATGGTGACGAATTTCATGGACAGGCGCATTCCCTCGGGCTTGAGGAACGCTGCCTGGGCGGCGCGCTGGGATTTCTCCGGCTGCGTCTGGCCCCTCAGGGCCCTCGTCCTGCCGGAATCCTCCTTGTCAGGGCCGTGGCTGCTCCTTTTCCTGTCCGGGTCGGGCGACCTATCCGGCCTCTTGCCGGGATCGGGCGACCTTTCTGACCTCCTGGGCCCGGAATCGGAGGCCGACGCGGGTTTCTTTTTCGGGTGCTCGGACTCGGCCGCGTCCATCCTGCCGGAGGGCTTCCGCGCCTGCTTTGCGTCTTCCGGGGCGGGAGACGGGGGTCCCGCCTTAATCTTGCCCGAGGACGGCTTCTTCGGGTTTTTTCCCTTCCCGTCTTGGCTCTCCGCCATGGAAGCTCCTTAGCCTTCGAGCGAAAGCGCGTCGCAAACGCGGTTGCGCCCCGTCTCCTTGGCCTTGTACAGCGCCTTGTCGGCCTTGTTTATGAGCCCTCTCATGTCCTCCGCGTCGCCCGGGAACGTCGCCACGCCGAGGCTTATGGTTATTTTCGACGAATCCCCGGTGTCCTCCTGAATCGGTATGCTCTCGACCGAGCTCCTGAGCCGTTCGGCGATGCGGAGCGCGTCGCCCTTCTTCGTCTCCGGGAACACCAGGGCGAACTCCTCGCCGCCGTATCTCGCGACTATGTCCATCGACCTCACGCACTGGTGGAGGGAGGAGGCCACGTACTTCAGGACCTTGTCCCCCACCTGATGCCCGTAGCGGTCGTTGAACTTCTTGAAGTGGTCGATGTCCACCATGACGAGCGACACGAACTTGTTCATTTCGGCTTCCGGTTTGAGCCTGTTCTCCTCGCGCTGGATGTACCTCCTCGCCCTGGATATCTCCTGGAAGAGGTGCACGTCGAAATGCCCCCTGGAATACACCTTCGTCAGCCCGTCTATTATGGACCTGTGGTAGAGTTGCGCGTTGTGCAGGGATATCGCGATCATGTCGCCCAGCACGGACAGAAGCTCCCTGTCCGCGTCCGAGAACTTGAGGCCCCCGATTTTCGCACCCAGGCACATCACGCCCTTGAGGCTCTTGCCCTCCTTGGCGCCCGTATGCACCAGCGGCACAATCATTTCGGCTTTGGAAGCCAGGAAACCCTTGTACTCGGGAACCGCCTCCGACCGGCTCTCCATCTCCGACCTGGGCATCGGCCTGCCGTATTCGAGAAAGCCCGCCGCAGCCGCCGAGTCCACGGCGAACCGGAGCGCCTCCGAAGCCGCCCTCGGCGGAGCCGTGACTTCCATCGTGGTGTCGTCGGGGTGGTTCTGCCTCATGAAGTATGCGTGCAGTACGCCGAACTGGCCCCTGAGCATGCTTATCACGTAGCCTTCAATCCTCT
>JBFZBV010000539.1:0-4398 GCA_041308285.1 Planctomycetota bacterium
CAGACCTCGAACTGGTCGCTGTAGAAGATGATGTTGAACCACGCCTTGGCAGGCAGCATCCTGATTGACTTCTTGAGCTCGTACTTGACGAAGTCGAGCTTCGTGTCTCCCGTTGGCCCCCCGTCGTCCGGCTCCTCGCCCGCCTTGCCCTTGTGCCCCTCGCCCGTCACCACCGGGCCTTTCTTCCCCGGCTCCTTGCCCTTGCGCGCCGCCGGTCCGGCCATGGACCCGGAGACGTCGAGCACGTAGATGATGTTGTGGGACTTGGTCTCGATGCCGAAGAAGGACGCGGTCACGTGCGCCTTGCCCGGTTCGGGCCTTGGGGGCGGCGCGGGAGCCGGTCCCCCGTCCTGCCCCTCGCCCTGCTTCGCGCCCGGCGCAGGCCCGTACTTCTCCCTGTTGTCCTTCCACCACTTCTGCCACAGCTTGCCGTCGCCGTAGTAGGACAGGCCCGTGATCCTCTCGAGAGCCTTGTCGTAGTCCTCGGCAATCCTCCCTTCGGAGCGGCATAAGCCCTCGATGAGCGCGTCGATGGTCTCGACGTCCTTCAACTCGAAGTCGCCGATGACCTCGATGGCGGTGGTCACCACCTCCCATTCCTTGTCCTTGAGGAGGGCGAGTATCTTCGGCTTGGCGCCCTTCAATCCCCTCGCGGACACGGCCGAGAGAGCCGCCACCCTGACCTGGGGCGCCCGGTCCGAGAGGGCTTCGGTAAGAGAGGCTTCGGCGCGGTCGTCGTCCTTGATCTCCAGAATGGCCTCCACGACGCCTACCCTTACTTCCCAGTCAGGATTGCCTAGGCCCTGCTTGAAGAGCCAGTCGAGGGCTTTCTTGTCGCTCTTGCGCGTGAAGCCCCCGATAGCGGACCTCTTCACGTTGAGGAGGATGGTTATCGCCTCTTGCAGCTCCTTGAGAGCGACCTGGAAAGCCTTGAGCTTCTCCATGTTCTCGCTCGTGTACGTCCTCTGTTCGCCTTTCTGCGTGAAGGGGATCTTGTCGATGGCCTTGCGGGCCTCGGATTCCTTCTTCGAGGCGGCAGTGAGCTTCGAGTTGGCGATTTTCACGGTGTGGGCGAGCAGGGGCAACGCCCGCGAGTCGTCGGCCCCGGCGAGCCTGGACACGGCGTCGGACATCTCCCGGGCGTCGTCGCCCTGGAAGGCCGCGTTCCAGGCGTTCTGAACGCTTTTCCAGTCCTGGTCGCTCATTTCCCCGGCCGCGCCGCCCGGCGCCGCGAGCAGGAACGAGACGAGAACCGCAACAGCCGCACCTTTCATCCTCATGGCCCAATCTCCAAGCGCTAAATTAAAAAAAAACAGCCTCTTCTGTTCCGGCTCGTCCGGGTCACGCCTACTTCTGCACGTATTTCCCCCCGTTCTCGTCCGCGAGCTTCTTCACGAACTCCTCGAGCTTGCTCTTCTCCTCCGGCTTGTCCGTCTCGGTCGTGATGCCGACCGCGTGGATGATGATTTTACGGAGCTTGTTGCGGTGCTGGACGTCCTTGAGGATGAGGTCTATGTCCGTGATTCTGCCCGCGGTCGGGACACCGTCCGAAAGGAAGAAGACCGTGTCGACGCTCTGCTCGAAGTTCTTCTTGTCGTTCTCCCCGCCCCCGAGCGTGAACGCCTTAATCAGCGAGTCGTAGATGTTCGTCCCGCCCTCGGCTTTAATCTGGTCTATGAACTGCAGGGTCCTCGTCTTTATCGGCTTGGTCGCGGCCAGCATCTTGGGCGAGTACATCTTCACTTCGGAGTTGTAGTAGATGATGTTGAAGTGCGCGTCCTCGTCCAGGTTGGCTATCGCCTTCTTGAGCTCCCATTTGGCCACGGAAATCTTCCTGTCGTCCGCCGGGCCGGGTCCGACCGGGACCTCCTCGCCCTTTCCGGCCTCCTTGCCGCCCGAAGTCTCGGGCGGAGGCGCGGGGCTCCCGCCCTTGTTCTCCGCCATGGACTTCCAGTCCATGGACCCGGACACGTCTATGATGAAGAGGATGTTCTTGGAGTGCGTGCGGATTCCGTAGAACGAAACCGTCTTCACGCCCCCGGCGAGACCGCTTCCCTCCTGTTCGAACTTCTTGCCCTCCATGACCTCGGTCTTGTGCGCGGCCCACCAGGACTTCCACATCTCGAAGTCGCCGTCGAGGGATTTCCCCGTGAGTTTCAGGAGCACGTCGTCTATGTCGCCCCTGATTCTCCCGGGCTCCCTGCCGAGCGCCTCGATCAGCGGGTCCACTGCCTTGAGGTCGCCGAAAGCGCCGAGGATTTTCACCGCTGTGCAGCGCACCTGCCAGAAGTCGTCGCTCAGCGCCTTGAGCACCGCATCGAAGGCGTCGTCCTTGTTCTTCCGCCCCAGCGACTCGATTGCGGTCGTCCTCAGCTGCGGGTCCTTGTCCGAGGCCGCCTCCTTTATCTCGTTCAGGACGTCCGGGCAGCCCATCAGGCCGAACGCCCGGATGATCCCCATCTGCACGCTCTGCACCTGGGATTTCCTCCAGGCGCTCTTGAGCCACTCGATGGACTGGGGGTTCGTCGTCTTCGCGACGGCTGCGATTGCGGAATCCTTCAGGTCCGACTCCCTCAGAATGGCGTCGTTGATTTCCTTGAGCTCGGACTGCAGGTTCTTGAGCTTGTTGATGTCGTCCTGCGAGAGCCTGTTGCCCTGGTTTATGGCGAGCTTGGTGATGCGCTGGATTTCCTTGATGGTGTCGCGTTCCTTCTGCTCGAGCGGCGCGAGGCGGGGGTTCGGCCTCTCTATGAACGAGACCAGGCACTGCACGGCCTTGATGTAGTTGGCGTTGCCGAGCCTCTCGAGTATCTCGAACCTCTTCTTCTTCGAAAGGCCGTAGATCTCGTCCTTGATTTCGTCCAGGAGCTTCTTCCACTCCGCCTCGTCCTTAATCTCGGCCCGTGCCGGAGGCGCGGCCGCGGCCGCGGCGAACAGCAAAGACAGGACGAGGACAACCACCCTCTTCATCGCAGCCCTCCTGGAAAAGGTCCGGCCCTGGCGGGCCATGCCTGGTTCCAGCGGCAACAGGAATCGCCTGCCGGAACGTAAACCCCGATCTCAATCTATCAAAAGGCGCGGGGTTGTGCCACAGGGTGGGAGGCGGGAATGTAATGAACGTGTAACAATATCGGCGGCGTCCCAATTCAATGCGAGGCCAGGACTTCCGCAATCTGAACCGCGTTGAGCGCCGCGCCCTTGAGGAGCTGGTCGCCTGACACGAATAGGTCGATGCAGTTCTCCCGGGACAGGTCCTCCCTGATTCGGCCTACGAGGACGTTGTACTTCCCGGACGCGTCGAGCGGCATTGGATAGACGTCCGCCGCCGGGTCGTCGACGAGGTCGACGCCGGGCGCCGAAGCAAGGGCTTCCCTGGCCTGGGCGGCGGTTATCTTTCTCCGCGTCTCTATGTTGGCGGCAATTGAATGGGCCCTGAGGACGGGTATGCGGACGCAGGTGGTGGCGACCCCGATGTCCGGGTCCCCGATGATTTTCCTGGTCTCGTTCTGCATCTTCACTTCCTCGGTCGTGCAGCCTCCGGGCTCGACCGACCCTATTCGCGGGATGATGTTGTATGCAATCTGGTGCGGGAAGGCGGCATGTTCGGGAATGCCTCCGGAGGACAGCGACTGAACCTGGCGCTTGAGCTCCTCCATCGCCTCCCTGCCGGCTCCGGAAACCGCCTGGTAGGTGGCAGCGACGACCCTGCGCACTCCCGCAATCCTGTAGATTGGATACAGCGCCATGAGCATTATGGCCGTCGAGCAGTTCGGGTTGGCGATTATCCCGCGGTGCTCCAGGGCCTTTTCGGCGTTTATCTCCGGCACGACGAGCGGAACGTCCTTGTCCATCCTGAAAGCGGATGAATTGTCTATCACAACCGCGCCTTCCGCCGCGGCCGCGGGCGCCATCTCCCGGCTCAGGTCCTTGTCCAGCGCGAAAAGGGCGATGTCCACGCCCCTGAACGATCCGGGCCGCATCTCCTCGACCGCCACGTCGGTTTCACCGAACCGTACCTTGCGGCCGGCGGACCTCGACGACGCCAGGGCCTTGACCCCGTCCACGGGGAATCTCCTGTCGTGGAGCACGCGGAGCATCTCCTCGCCCACGACTCCCGTCGCACCTGCGACAGCCACCACGAAGCCCATGGCTCAATCCTCAACCGGCGTTCTCGACTCCGAACGCCCCCTTCAATATCCTGCAGGATAGCGTCCCGTCCCGAGCCGGGCAGACTTCCACGACGTCGAACCTCATCCTCACCGGCGGGGACCTTTTCTCCTTCATGTACTGCATCGCGAGCCTGGCAATCTTCCTCTGCTTCGCAGGAGTGACGGCTTCCGCGGGGCTCCCCGCCGATTCGCCAGCCCTCGCCTTGACCTCGACGAAGCATAGGACCAT
>JBFZBV010000540.1:0-6087 GCA_041308285.1 Planctomycetota bacterium
GCCATCATCCTGAAGAAACGCGCCGCTGCGTCGCCTTTCGAGGTGCCGGCGGCGTCGGCGTAGGTCTCCAGGACCCTGGTCTCGAATTCAATCGCGGTCTTTATCGCCTCCTCGATTGTCATTTCCTGTTCCCCCCCTTGAGCTTCGAAATCATCCCGTCCAGGAGCACGACGTGCTTCATCTCTTCCTCGATTATCGTGTCGATGCGGTCCCTCCCGAGTTCGGGCGGCGTGGCCTTCCGGATCCCGATGTAGAACAATATCGAGTCCTTCTCGAGCACTATGGCCCTCTGCAGCACTTCTTTCTGAGTTTTCGCCCCCGCAATCAGGGAAGCGGCGTCCCCGGCCGGGCCGAACACCCGCCCGCCCGACAGCGCCCTCAGGTACACGGCCGCCTGGCCGTCCGGGTCGAACCATTCGTCCCCCGCCTTCGCCGCGAATTCCCCGGCAAGGGACTCGAACTCCTTCTCGTGATTCCTTTCCATCTCCGCAAGGCCGACCAGGATTTCGCGCTTGCCCGCGTCCTTCTCAGATTCGGCGGCCTTCATGTAGAACTCCGCACCGGTCTTCTCCATCTGCATCGCCATCTCGAACGCCTCTCGGGCGCTGTACTTCTCGCTCATTCCAGTCCTCCGATGGGCCCCCGGCGGCTCCCCGGCCGCCGGGGTCTCCCGAACACGTCCGGTCTATGCTTTCCAGAGCCCGTGAAGGTTGCAGTACTCCCTGACGGTCACGGATCCCGCTGGTTTCGGGAACACGGCCTCGGGCTTCTGGCCTGGCTTGAGGTAGACGCGCTCGAGCCTGTCGCCGTCTATGACCTCGATCCACTGTATGAAGTGCTTCTCCTCCATGGGGTGCGGCACGCTGCCGACCTTGACAGTGAGGCCGGAAGGGCCTTTCTCGACCGCCGGGACGTGCTTCTCCCTGGAGGCGTCGACCGTGTTCTCCACGAACAGCTTCATCGGCTTTCCGCAGCACACGAGGGTCCCCTGGCTTCCGTGGAGTATCTCCACGATGTTCCCGCACACCTCGCACTTGAAGACTTCGAACCTGTTTCTCATCTCGAAACCTCCTAATCAATGGAAGAATCCCTCTCCTGCCGCGCTGCTACCAGTTCTCGCCGAGCAGTTCGAAATGCGCCTGCTCATGCGCGCACGCGGGACAAATCCTCGGCGCGTCCTCGCCCGAGTGGAGGTATCCGCAGTTGCGGCAGCGCCAGACGACCTTCGAGGAGCGCTTGAAGACCCGCCCGGCCTCGATGTTCGCCGCGAGGTCCCGGTAGCGCTTCTCGTGCTGCTTCTCGGCCACCGCGATGGCCGAGAACACCGCCGCGATGTCGTTGAACCCCTCCTCGCGGGCTTCCTTCGCGAACCGCGGGTAGAGGTCCGTGTGCTCGTGGTTCTCTCCTGCCGCGGCGGCCCTCAGGTTGTCGAAGGTCGATTTTATCTGGCCGGCCGGGAACGCCGCCGCGACCTCCACGTCGCCGCCTTCCAGGAACTTGAAGAACCGCTTCGCGTGCTCCTTCTCCTGGTCCGCGGTCTCCTGGAACACCGCCGATACCTGCATGAATCCGTCCTTCTGGGCCTGAGAGGCGAAAAACGCGTAGCGGTTCCTCGCTTGAGACTCTCCTGCGAAAGAAGCCAGAAGGTTCTTTTCGGTTTTGCTGCCTTTGAGCTTGCCCATGGCCGTCCTCCTTGTATAAAACACCTGTTCCCGGCGTGCCGGAATTGCCGGCGGAACACCCGTTCGCCCGCCGGGCGAAAGCAACATTGTACAGGGTCGGGATGCGTTTCCGAAAGGGCTCCTGGAAAAAAAAGCCGGGCTCGATCGCCCGGGGGGGGGGAGGAATACGTGAAGGACGGATTCAGGGCCGTTCCGGTCGCCGACGGGGTTTTCTGGGTCGGAGCCGTGGACTGGGGGATAAGGGACTTCCACGGCTACGCCACGTCGCGGGGCACGACCTACAACGCCTACCTCGTGATTGCGGACAAGATCACGCTCGTGGACACGGTCAAGGCCCCTTTCATGGAGGAGATGTTCTCGAGAATCTCGTCGGTGGTCGATCCGGGGAAGATTTCGTACATAGTCTCGAACCATTCGGAGATGGATCATTCGGGCTGCCTGCCGGCCGCGGCGGCGAGGATTGGGCCGGAGAGAATCCTAGCATCCGCCATGGGAGTCAAGGCCCTGGAAGGGCATTTCGGGCCGGGGCTGCGCGTCGAGGCGGTTTCCGACGGCGGGTCGCTGGATCTCGGGTCCGTGAGGCTCGGGTTCATGGAAACGCGCATGCTGCACTGGCCGGACAGCATGTTCACGTATCTTCCGGAGCGCAGGCTGCTCTTTTCTCAGGACGCGTTCGGCATGCACCTCGCCTCGTCCGAGCGGTTCTCCGACGAAATCCAGGACTGGCTTCTCGAGAGGGAGGCCGCCAAGTACTACGCGAACATCCTCCTCCCGTTCTCTCCGCTGGTGTCGAAGCTCCTGGGAAAAGTCAGGGAAGCCGGTCTTGCCGTGGACATCCTGGCGCCGGATCACGGCCCGGTCTGGAGGAAGGACCCGGGCCGGATTCTGGGCTGGTATGCCGGCTGGGCGGGCCATGCGCCTTCGGCGAAGGCCGTCGTCGCGTACGACACGATGTGGGGCAGCACGGCCGGCATGGCGAGAGCCGTCGCGGAGGGGCTCGGATCAGGCGGCGCGGCCCCTGTCGTGATGCCCATGGGATCCTGCCACAGGAGCGACGTGGCCACGGAGCTGCTCGGGGCGGGAGCTCTCGCCGTGGGGTCGCCGACTCTGAACAACGGTCTCTTCCCCACAATCGCCGACCTGCTCTGCTACGTGCAGGGGCTCAAGCCCCGGAATCTCGTCGGAGGGGCTTTCGGATCATTCGGATGGAGCGGCGAATCCGCCGTCCTCGTCGACAAGGCGCTCGAAGAGATGATGATTCCCCGGCCGGCCGGGCCGGTGAAGGCCAGATACGTGCCCGGCTCGGACGCGATTGAGCAGTGCGTCGCCATGGGCCGCGCCATGGCGGAATCGATGGCCGTGAAGACGGGCCTGCGCGATAACTCCTGATTGGAGACACGCCATGAAAAAGTACGTGTGCCTGGTCTGCAGCTACATCTACGACCCTGCGAAAGGCGACCCCGACAACGGCATAGATCCGGGTACGGCTTTCGAGGATTTGCCGGACGACTGGGTATGCCCTGACTGCGGGGTAGGCAAGGACCAGTTCGAGCGGATGTAGCCGCGAAGTCCGCAAGCTGTCCGGCCCGGGGGCGGGGATTCCCGCCTCGGGAAACCGCCCGGAATCGCAATCCGGCTCGACCGGGCGTGCGGAGCCCGAATATGACGCAACCCGAAAGAGAGCAGGACAGGCGGCCGAGGCTGTCCGTCGGCATCATGGGCGGCACCTTCGATCCGATTCACTGCGGCCACCTGGCGGTCGCCGAGGCCGCCGCGGCCGAGCTCCGCCTCGACTCGGTCGCCCTGCTGCCAGCCCGCTGCCCGCCGCACAGGGACCCGGCCGCTCTCACCCCGTTCGAGCACAGGCTGGCCATGATCGAGCTCGCCATCTCCGGCAAGAGCGGGTTCTTCGTGTGCACCGCGGAGGCCGACCTCTCGTGCCCCACCTACGCGGGGGACGCGGTCCGGATCGTCCGCGCGAAGCTCGGCGTGGACGCTGATTTCCACTTCATCGCCGGCATGGACGCGATGACGGCCCTGACGAGCCCGGCCGCGGCCCGGATGCACCCCGACCTCGCGGATTTCATCGTCGCCGAAAGACCGGGGTGGAGCAGGGAAAAGGCAATCGAGGCGATGCCGGAAGGGTTCGTGCGCCACGTCCGTTTCCTGCGGACCACGGGCCCCGAAATCTCCTCGAGCGAAATCCGGAGCAGAATCGGCGGGGGAATCCCGGTGAGAGGGCTCGTTCCTCCGCTGGTGGCGGGATACATCAGGCGGCACGGGCTGTACGGGCATTCCCCGGCTCGGTGACGCCCCTCCACTCCCGGTCCCGCATGCGCCCCTGTCCGGCGCAGGCCCGGCGGGTCAAGGCTGGGCCGCACCCGCCGCGGCAGGCGTGATTGCCACCTTTATCCAGGGCGGGACGATGAAGGCCCTCGCCGCGAGATCCTTGTCAATCATGAACAGGCCGTTGCCCTTGTCTCCTGCCAGGGTCAGGCTCTTCACGATTGCGTCTGCGTTGGCCTCCTCCTCGACCTGTTCGGACACGAACCACTGCAGGAAGTTGTTCGTCGCGTGATCCCTGGTCTCGATGGCCAGGTTGACGAGGTCGTTAATCATGGCCGTCACCTTGGCCTCGTGCTCGCATATGTTCTCGAACACCTCCAGAGGGGACTTCCACTCCGAGGGGGGCTTGCCGACCGCATCCAGTGCGACCCTGCCGCCCCGCTCGACGATGAACCCGTAGAATTTCATCGCGTGGGTCCACTCCTCCAGCGTCTGGACCTGCGTCCAGTTGGCCATGCCGGGGAGGTTCCGTGCCGAGAGCCAGGCGTTCATGGACTGGTAGAGGTAAGAGGAATAGAGCTCGGCGTTAATCTGCTTGTTCAGGGCTTTTTCCATCTTCTGGCCAATCATCGGGACCTCCTGTCACTTGGATTTCTCCTTGATGAACTCGATGACCTTCTCCGGCAGTGGGCTGTGCCCGACGCCGGGCAGCATGATTCGTTCGAATTTCGAATATCCCCATTCCTTGAGCAGCTTCTCGGCGGCGTCCGTCTGGGGCTCGATGCCCGGGCTGCCGACCTGGCCGTGGGTCCACTGCCTGTGGGGATCATCTGCGCCCGTCAGGATCCGCACGTGGACGTCCGTGCCCTCCTGGGGCTTGTCCTTGATGCCCTGGCCCGAGAAGTTGCCGCAGCACGGGACCGCGCCGGCGAGCATTTCGGGGTGCTTGAATACGAACAGGTAGGTCGGGTTGCCTCCGCCGGAGAAACCGGTGATGAAGAATTTCTCGTTGCAGCTGAACCGGGCCTTCACGTCCTTCAGGATGCAGATAATGCCCTCCTCGTCGAAGACAATCCTCGGGCCGGACTGGTACTTGTCGATTATCTCCTGGGGGTAGTTGTAGTTCTTGGGTTCGAGCGTGTTTGTCGTGCTCAGGGTCCACGGCGTGATGATGATGACCGGGGCGTCCCCCCTCCGGTCGCGGAACCCGTTGTGGTTGCCGAGGAAGCCGCTGCCCGCGCCCTCGCACGTGACGAGGATGTGGAACTTCTTCGCCGCGGAGTACGAGTCCGGCAGGGAGATGTAGTACTCGATGGGGTGGTCCGAAGCCTTGAGGAGGAGCGGGCTCTTCTTGGCGGCGGTCTCCAGGATGGAAGTGAGCTTCGGGTCGAACGCCTTCGGGATTCCCGCCTTCAGGGCGGCCCCGGCGAGCCTGCTGAACCCGACGTGCTCCTTTCCGCTCAGGGCCTCCGTCAGCGCGGCGAAATAACCCGTCCACACGCCCTTGTCCTCCGGGGCGAACCGGATGGACTCGGCCATGTAGTCGTAGAACCTCGATGGCACGTCCTTGGCCGGCTTCACGAGGTAGAGCTTCTGGTAGAGGACGGCTATCTTCTTCCAGGTCTTTTCCTTCTCGCTCTCGTACTTCTTGAGGCCCTCGGCCGAGTCCTCCCCGCCCAGCGCGGCGAGCTCCTCCTTGAGCTTCGCGAGGGCCTTGTCGTCGGGCTTGAGCTTGAGGCCGGCCTCGACCGCCTCCATGCCCTTCTCGGGCAGTTTCTGGGTCTTGCACCATGAAGCCAGCGACGAGTAGGCCTTGGCGACGGCCTCGAATCCCTGTGTTTCGGCCTTGCCCAGGCCCGAATCGGCCGCGAAGGAAACCGCTGCGCACAGCAGCATCGCAGCCTGGAACGCCACAAGGGCCGTTTTCCGCATCGCCCGCACCTCAAATCACCGCCGTATCCGTCCGGTTATTCTACAAGCCGGCGGCAGACAGGGAAAGCCCCCGGGTCGGGAGTGCGGCGATGAAGAGTCGCGCGCGGAATCGTCGTCCACAAGATGGTGGCCGCGCTGAAGTCGGTCAGGTCGGAATCACGGGAATCGGTCACATCCTTGAGACAGT
>JBFZBV010000541.1:0-3660 GCA_041308285.1 Planctomycetota bacterium
AGGAATGCCCGATCTGTCAAGAAGGCAGACAGGCGGTTTCAAGCCCGCGGATGCAGAGGATTGCACGGAAACTGAGCTCCGCACGCTTCCGGAATGCAGAACCGCCTCTGATATGCCTTTACCCCGGCGGCGCTGCGATTAGAATCTTAGCCGGTGTCATACAGCGGCAGGCCGGAATACCTGCCTCGATTTTTCGGGTCAGCCGTATGGATAATGTAATCGTCCTGATAGTCATGGCCGTCGTGGCGTTCGTCATGTTCAGGATATCCTCCGCCAGGGAAACCCGCAGGATGCTCGACCTCGCCGAGGTTGAGATTCTTACCGGGACGATGGGGCCGAACAACCAGTTCCAGATCACCATCGAGTCGGTTCTGGCTCTCATAGCCGGAGCGGCATGCATGATTCCGGGGCCCGGCACGGCTTTCCTCCCGGTCGCTGCGGCGCTGATATTCCTTTCGAGGCGCAGGACGCCCGGCGAAGGGAGGTTCGCGATATCGCACTGGTTCAATTCCTTCGCCGCAGGGCTTGCCATATCCGGACTGCTCATCTCCACGGTCTCCATCGCGGCGGCCGCGCTTTCCCCGAGGGCGTTCGCGATTCAGCCGTTCTCCGCGACTGCTTCCTCGGGAGAGGGCCCCTTCACGACGGCCACGATAATAGCGGCGGTCCCGGCGGTTATCCTCTCGGTGACAATGCACGAATGCGCGCACGGCCTGGTCGCGCTGGCCATGGGCGACGACACCGCCTACAAGTCCGGCCGAGTGACGCTGAACCCAATCAGGCACATCGATCCGCTCGGGTCTGTGGCGCTGCCCATTCTCCTCGTCGCAATCAAGGCGCCCTTCATATTCGGCTGGGCCAGACCGGTGCCGGTGAGATTCGACAGGCTCAGGGACCCCGCCGCCGGATCGGCCGCGGTCTCCGCCGCCGGGGCCGGAGCGAATTTCATTCTCGCGGCCGTCTCGCTGGGGCTGTTCGTGGCGGTGGGATCGGTTCTTTCCGTCGCGGCCCACGGCACTGTTGAAAACTATTCGGCGATCGCGGGCGAGGCAGCCGTGAACGGATCGGCAATGCATCCTGCAGCGATAATCGTCCAGTTCCTGAAAGTCATGGTGATACTCAACATCTCGCTCGCGCTGCTGAATCTCATCCCGATTCCTCCTCTTGACGGCGCGAAGCTCCTTGAGGGCCTGTGGCCGTCCACGTTTTCTCCGCTGTACGCCCATCTGCGGCCGGTGGGATGCCTTCTGATTCCCGGCATCCTCCTCGCAGCAGTGTGCCTCATGTCGGTGATTCTCTCCCCGGCGCTCTTCGTCATCTTCAACGTCCTTACCCCGTTCTTCGCGCGGTTCTAGACCCTGGACGCTGTGGAATCGGCAGCATCCGCGGGCGTGGGAACGGCGCACCATCATTCCGGCAGGAGCACGGATGGGCTTCCAGACGGCGAGCTAGTTCCAGGGGTAGATTCCCACCGCGTCCTGCAGGCTGTCGAGGAATGACACGAAACCGGAGCGCAGGATTTCATGGCAGATGAAGAAGCCGGCCCAGAGCGCGAGGTGGACCGGCTCTCGCCCCTTGATGATTGGTTCGATGCTGAACCCGCCCTGCGCGGGCTCGTAGGGCCGGATTCGCGGAATCCAGCGTCTTACCGCGGCGGAATACGCCGACCATTCGGCGCCGTAGCGTGCATCGAGAACCTCCTCCTCCCTTCTTACGATTGCGAGGTGCAGGACCGCGAACCACGCTACGAAAATCGCGGTGAGCCACCAGACGTTCGCGAGAAGGAACAGCGGAAGAAACACCAGGAAGTTCGCGGCGTACAGCGGGTGCCGCATGCGACCGTAGGGTCCGGCGGTCATGAGGTGCCTCTGCCCCGACGATTTGTGCGCCCAGGTCCTGTAGCCAGTGCAGAGGACGCGCATCGCCATGCCCATGCCGCCTGCCGCATAGGCGAGGATTCTGAACCAGACAGGCGGAAAGTCCGGGTTGTTCAGGAGAAAGACCGGAGCAAGGAGCAGGGGGAGGAGCGATGCGGCCCTGTGCCGGTAGATAATCTGGCCTGTCCTTCCTGCTCCGCTGTATCCCACGTCCCCGGCCTGTATCCCGGACGGATTCAAGGGCATGTTCAAGCCTTCCACTGGATGCTGACGGGCCGCGGGTCCACTCATGGCTTCTCAGGCCCGCTGCAAGGCGATATTCTACACGCGCGCACGTGCGAAGCATCAAAAAACCCCCTCCCGCGCGCGGGCTGCGCGTACATATTGCTTGACTAGACAATGGCATATGTTAAATTGCTTTTCCTCGACGAATTCCCTGCAGATGGCTCGAGGGCCAGATGGCCGTTGTCCGATTGAAAAAAGGAAGGCAGAAGACCCTTCAGGCGCGGAATCCCCTCGTCTACTCGGAATCCATAGCCAAAATCAAGGGCAGCTTCTCGCCCGGGGACATAATCGAAGTCCAGGACTGGAACGGGGATTTCGTCGGCCGCGGATCCATCAACATGAAGTCGGACAAAGCCATACGCATCCTCTCCTGGGACGCGCACGAGAAGCTGGACGGAGCGTTCCTGCGCAACAGAATCAAGGCCGCCGAGGGGATGCGCCAGGCAATGGGCATCGAAGCGAAATCCACCGCCTACAGGGTGGTCAACAGCGAGGGAGACAACCTCCCGGGCCTCGTAATCGACAGGTACGCCGACGTCTTCGTCATTCAGATAGAGACCTCCGGCATGCACAGGTTCGAGAACGAAATCGTGGCGGCCGTGGACGAGCTCTTCAAGCCGAGGGCCGTAATCGGAAGGCCGGACCTGACGTCCATGGAGATAGAAGGCTTCCAGGCGAAGGAGGGCGTGCTCAAAGGCGAGTGCGCAGACGGCGTCATCGAGGTCGCCGAGAACGGGCTCAAATTCTTCATTGACGTGCTCGACGGGCAGGGCACGGGATTTTTCCTGAGCCAGCGGGACAACAGGCTGGAGACGGCCGCCCACTGCATGGGGAAAAGAGTCCTCGACTGCTTCACGTACACCGGGGCGTTCGCCATATACGCGGGCAAGCTTGGCGGGGCCGAAAAAGTATACGGGATAGAGAGCTCCGCCACGGCCATGGAAATAGCCGGCAGGAACCTCGAAGCGAACGACGCAAAGAACGTGGTGATTCTCCAGGGCGAAGTGTTCTGGGAGCTGCAGAACCTCGTCAACCGCCAGGAGCTGTTCGACGTCATCGTGGTGGACCCTCCAAGGCTCATCACCTCCTGGAAGACCATCGAGAAGGGGATTCAGACCTACAAAGTCCTCAATACGCTCGTGCTCATGATAATCCGCGAGAACGGAGTCCTGGTTTCCTGCTCTTCATCCGAGATTCTCCAGGAAGACGTGTTCGAGGCGATTCTCGCGGAATGCGCGCAGGAATCGGGGAGGGAAATCAGAATCATCGCGAAGCGCGGGCCCGCCACCGACCACCCGAAGAACCCGTCCTGCCCCCGGACGAGGTCCCTCAACTGCTACCTGGCGCACATCATCTAGCCCACCGCCGGTTATTCTAGACTCCTGAGACGGCTCCATTACAACTTGTTACAACCCGGGTACGTTCAGATGACAACTCGGGGCTTGCCATGAAATATAAACAAGGTGCGCCCGCAATCCTGCGCAGCCTTCCCGGACCC
>JBFZBV010000542.1:0-6539 GCA_041308285.1 Planctomycetota bacterium
ACTTCTCGCGGCGGAAGGCCTTCACGATTTTTATCCCGGTCATGAACTGCTGCATCGCCTCGGTGACGTCCGCGAGCTTGCCCAGGCCCTTCTTGGACGAGCTGCGAATCCGCTTGCCGAAGAACATTATCGAGACGAACAGCACCGGGAGTATGAGGAACGTGAAGAGAGAGAGCTTCCACGAAATCACGAAGCCCGTCACCGCCAGGGCGAGGAGCGTGATGGGCATCTGTATGACGTCCGACGTGAGGAAGCGGAGCCCGTTCTTGATGGCGTCTATGTCGTTCGTCATCTTGGACATGAGCTCGCCCACCCTCTGGTTGTTGAAGAACCTCATGGAAAGGGTGAGGAGGTGGGACGCTATGTCGCACCTTATGTCCGCGAGTATCCTGTACGTGAGCCTGCGGTCGAGGTACTCCTTGAAGAGGCTCGAAACCGACATCACCATGGCCGAGGCGGCTACGACCCAGAAGATCCGCCAGACCTCGGTGAGGTTCGGCTCCGTGAGCTGGTCCACGACCGGCTTGAGGATGTAGGCCCGGACCGAAACGCCCGATGCGTGCATGCCCGAGAACAGGAAGACGAGCAGTATCGTCTTCCACCGGGGCTTGAGGAACCCCGCGATGCGCCTCATTTCGACGAAGGTCTCGGAGTCGAATCTCAATTCCGGCCTCCCGCGCGCCTGCGGTACGCGGCTTCGAACGCGGCGGCCTCCGCGGCCGACGCACCGCAGTCGGACAGGAGCGTCCTCAGCGCGCGCGCGAGGTCCCTCCCCCGCTTCCCGGCGGGCACCCGGCGGTGCACGGACGCGCCGTCGAGGTCGCACAGCCTGATTTCCCCGCCGGGGCCGACCAGGACGTTCGACGCCTTCAGGTCGCGGTGCCCGGCCCCCCTCGCGTGCATGTCCGCGGCGACGCGCGCGAAAGCCGCGATTGCCGCCGCCCTGCCCGCCGGGTCGAGGGACTTGAGCGCGGCGTCAAGCGCCGCGCCTCGGAGCTCCTCTGACACCAGCACGGATTCGCCCGGCCCGAAGCGCCCGGCGGAGGCGGCGAGGAGCGGCGCCGCCACCGGCAGGCCGCGCAGCTCGAACGCGTAAGACATCAGCATCGCCCTTTCGGCGCGCGGCCTGCGGAACAGGCCCAGAAGGCGCTCCGAAAGGCTCCGGGGCCGGTAGAGCTTGCAGAACGCCCTGAATCCGCCCGGGAGATCCCGAATCGAGGAGTGCGCGCCCCTCGAGTCCTTGAGCGTCTTCCCGCCGGGCTCGAAAAGGGACGCCACGGCGTCGAGGGCGGCTTCAGCCTCCGGCCGCCTCCTCACGTGCGAGCGGATTCCGCCGCATGCCGCGGCCCGGAACCGGCTGTTATCGCCCATGCACCTCGCCGCGGCCTTGCGCCAGGCCCCGGCGGCGAGCGCGGCCGTGCGCCTCTCGACCTCGGCGGCCGCCTCGGCCGCCTCCTCCCGGCCCCGGACCGGCAGGCAGGCCCTGAGGAACCTGAACCTCGCGTGCCTCGAGGCGCGGATGAAGAAGTACAGGTTCAGGAGCGCGAGGTTCCGGATTCTCTCCTTCAGCGTGAGCGCCGGGCCGAAACGCATCGAGCGGCCGTCCAGGAGCATGAATCCGGGCGGCGTCCCGGGGGTGACCAGGATGTTCCCCGGGTGGGGGTCGGAGTGGCTTACGCCCCTGTCGTGAGCGGACCTGACGAAGGAGGCGAAGGCCTCCACGTCTCCGGGCCCGGGGGCGCGGCCGGCGGACTCGAAGGCCGACCCGAGGTCGGTCCCGGGTCCGGGCTCGAGGACGATGACGCTCAGGCCGCCAGGCCCTTCGCCGACCGCGAGCGGCTTGGCTGCGGCGACGCCCTTCGAGGCGGCCGTGAGGAGGCTCAGCATCTCGCGGCCGGCCCTGGATCCGGCCAGCGCCTCGAGGGCGCGGCGGACAGGGGAGCCGCCGCGGAAGGTCTTGACCACGAGCCTGCGGCCTGCGGAGGGGATTTCAATCTCCTCCACGGCCCGGTCGCAGGTGGCCCTCAGGGTCCTGGATGCCGCTTCGGCCGGCGGCCATCCCTCCTCCAGGAGGGCGCGCAGCCCGCGCACCGATTGCCATCGGAGGCCTCCTGAGACGAATACCTCGGGGAGGGTTTCCTGGGGCGGAAGCAAGGTTTCCATCGCAATAGGCTGGCCGGCCGGGCCTCCTTCACTTCTTCTTGATTTTGGCGGCCAGCTCCCTGATTTTCGCGCTCGCCTCCAGGGCCGCGACGGAGGTGCCGTCCGGGTTGCTCGGGTCGTCCGCGAACCTCCTCGCGATTTCCCTGTGCACGGCGAGGGCCTTCTCGAGCTCGTTGTCCTTTTCGAGCTTCGCGGCCTGCGCCTTGAGTTCGTCGAGGGAGGCCCCGCTCGAGAATATCTTGTCGATTTTCGCGGCGGCCTCGTCGAACCTCTTCTGCGCGTCGCCCTGGAGCACGTCGACCTTCCCCTGCGATCTCAGGGTGTCGATGTGGAACTTCGCGAGCATGAAGTTGCCGGAATCGAAGGCTTTGAGCGCGGCCTCGACGGCCTTCTCAATCTGGTCGGTGAACTCGCGCTTGAACATCTCCCGCATGAAGTTCGTAATCTCGCCCTTCAGCTCGGTCGCGGGGGCCGTGATTTTCGACCCCTGGTAGTCCGTCACGATTCGGTCGATGTCTTCCACGAGGGCGTCGATCTTCTGCCTGAGCGCTTCCCTGGGTGCGTCGGGCACGGCGGAAGCCTTGAGCTCGGTCCAGCGGGCGGACGCGTCGTCGATTCTGCGCTTGATTTCGTCCGTTATCTCGCCGAGCCTCGCCCGCCAGAGCTTGACCTTCTCCGGGAACTCCCCGCAGGTCTCGATGAGCTCCTCCAGCATCGCGGCCTCGGCGCCCTTCCTGCCCTGCGCCCTGATGTCTTCGAGCTGCTTCTGCTTGTCGTCGACCGCCTTCTGCTTCGCCACGGGGAGGGGGCTGAACTCCACCGTGACCGACCGCGTGGCCGTCTCCCTGAGCGGGGGGTAGGCGGTGAAAACGAGACCGTTCTCCGAATCCCTGGCCTCGACCGCGGAGGCGGGGTTGAGGGAGATGGAGAGGATTTTCCCGCGGACCGGGACCACAATCTCCACGACGTCGATCTTCCTCTCGAATGCGCCGCGGAAGCTCCACTCGCTGCCGATGGAGTCGTACAGCTTGACGTGCCCGCCGCCGGAGGGGGCGGAGAAGCCTATGGAGAACGCGTCCTGGGGGGATCCGAGCTTGTCCAGGAAGTAGGTCACCTTGATTCTGGATTCGTCCTCGGTCCGGGCGAGTATCTGCGAGAAGTCCACGGAAGGCCCGCCCTCGAGGTCCCTGAGGGTCCCCTTCACGTGGTAGGATCCTGCCTCCTCGTCGGGGAATCCGGGCATGAGCTCGCACCAATCCTGCCTGTTGAACATGCCCGACGTCTTCTGCATGGCGACGCCGGCGTCCCATATCGCGGGGGCCTCGTCGCCCTTTATGAAGAGCTGGAACACTCCCCGCTCGTTCGACCTCAGCTTGTACTCCCGGCTGTCGACCAGCGGCCACTTCAGGACCAGCGCCTGGTCCTCGCTGGACAGGTCCTTCCACTCGGTCTTCTGCACCGAGATGTCGTCGCACCAGACTTTCCCGGTCATGCCTGCGGAGTAAACCGAGAGCTCGAACCTGAGCGATCCGGCGGTCCGGGGCTTGGGCGGCGGGTAGAAGGACGTCGAGACCAGTTCGAACTTCTCCGTGGACGGGGGGGCGAACATGGTGAACGAGTCCGGGTACACCTTGCGGCCGTTCTCGTCCGTCCAGCGCAGCCTCAGGCAGTTGACGCCCTGGGAGTCCTGCGTCTTGAAGAACCCCGACACGCGGACAACGTCGAACCCGGACTCGACCGCGAACGGCCTCGAGTACGTGACCGTCGCGATTCTGTCCGGCCTGTCGGAGGTCCTGCCGAGCATGAGTGACCTTCGGCCCTCGCTGGACACGCCGTCCGCGACCTCGATGTCGGCGGACGAATCGGACGTCCAGCCTTCCAGGCCTGCCGAAGCCTCGAACCCGCCGTTGGTCTCGAGCAGGTTCCTGACCTGGGGCTTGTCGATTTGAGGTTCCACGGGCTTGGGGAAGATTGAGTCCTTGAGGACGACGAAAAGGGCGGAACAGGCCGCGAGCAGGACGACGACCAGGCCGATGAGGACGAGCGTGGACTTCTTCATCGGCACGCCCGTCTTGAGGGGCCTGTCGGCCTCCTTGAAAGTAATCACCGAATCGCCGATGAATATGGCATCCCCGTGGTCCAGGGGAGTCTTGGCGGAAATCTTCTGCCCCTTGACCCATGTGCCGTTGGTGGAGCCGAGGTCCTCGACGAAGAACTGCCTGCCCTCGGCGAAAATGTGCGCGTGCTCCGCCGAGACGAGCGGATTGTCCAGGCAAATCTGGTTCCGCTTGTCGCGGCCGACGTACATTTCCAGGGCCAGCTTCTGCCTGCGCTCCTTGACCTCGCCCTTGCTCTTCACGAGCAGGGAAGGCGGTTTCCTGCCCGGAGGCGGCGAGGGCCTGCCCGCTTCGCGGAAGAGGAACTCGTTGTAGGCGACTTCCAGCACGTCCCCGTGGTGGATGAACACCTCCTCGATCCTTGTTCCGTTGCACCACGTGCCGTTCGTGGACCCGAGGTCGCGAACGAGCCACTTCGCCTCGCGCCTCTCGATTTCGGCGTGCCTCCCCGACGCCTCGCCGTGGCGGATGACGATGTCGCACTCCTCCGCCCTGCCGAACACGGCCTTTTCGGGCAGCTCGAACTGCCATCCTTTTTCCACGCCGCGCATGCAGAGGAGGGACGGGAAATCCGGCGAGACCTTGCCTTCGGGCCCGACCTTGACGAGACCCTTCCCCGGCGCGGCCGGGGCGGCGGCAATGGGTCCCCCGGCGGCGGCCTCGCGGCTCCTGAGCACGAGGATCGTGTTGCCTATCTTCACCGAGTCGCCGGGCTTGACGAGCTTCGTCGAGACCCGCTCGTCGTTGACGAACACGCCGCTGGCCGAGTCCTGGTCCGCGACCTCGACCCCGTCCGCCGCCGGAGTGAATTTCGCGTGGTTCCTCGAGACCGTCGAGTCCAGGAGGACTATGGTGTTGTCGCCCTCCCTGCCCACGGTGACCTCGCCTGCGACCGGGAAGGACTTGCCGTCCATGATCCCGCCCGAGACGAAGAGGCTGAAACGGGCTTCGCCGGCCGAGGGCGGGGGCCAGCCTGAGGGGGGCTTTTCCTCCTCGATGGCGAGGGGGCTTATGCCGAGCGGCGGCGTCTCGTGATCAGCCGGCAGCCTGGCCGGGGCGGCCTCAGGCGCTTCCGCGGGCTTCTCGGGCCCGGGCTCGGCCTTCGCGGTCGGGGCCTTCTTGCGCACGGTCTCGGCGGAAGGCTCGGCCGCGGCCTCGTCCGGGACGCGCGTCACCGTCTCCCTGACGACGAAGAGCACGTCCGATATCTCCACGGCGTCGCCCCTGGCGATTTCATCCTCGCCCTCGAGGAGCGCGCCGTTGACGCGCGTGACGCCGCCCTTGGAGACGTCCTTCACCCACAGCCTGCCTTCGCTTTCGCGGAACTCGACGTGCGTCTTGGCCACGTCCTTCTCCGGAAGGACGACCGTGTTCCCGGGCGCGGACCCGATTGATATCTTCCCGACCACCGGGACCAGCTTCCCGTCCAGGCTCCCGCCCATCACCATGAGCATGGGCGTGACCGCGACCTTGGTCCTGGCGGGGGCGGCTCGCTTGCGGTCGGCGATGTCGTCGTCGTGCCTGTCCTTCTCCTTCACGGTTATCGTCGCGTCGCCTATCAGCACCGTGTCCCCGTGCGCGAGGGGGCTGTGGGGAGTCTTCTTCCCGTTGACCTTCACGCCCATCGAGCTCCCGAGGTCCACTATGTGAAGCCCGCCGGAATCGAGGACGAACTTGGCGTGGTGCCTGGAAACGGTCCGCGCCATGAGGGTGATTTTATTGTCCTTCTCCCGGCCGACCGTGAGTTCGCCCGTCACGTCCACGGTGCTGTCCCCCGACGTGCGGGACGAGATGTGCAGCGTGAACCTGGGCTCGTCCTTCTCCGGGGGGGCTCCGCCGGCGGGGGCCTTCTTGGCGGCGGCGAACATTTCGTCGATTTTGTCGACGGGAATCGGCTCGAGCTCGCCCTCGCGAGCCGGCGCGCGGGCGGGTTCCGGGGCGGACCCGGGCATGTCCCGGGGCTCCGCCGGCCCGGCCGGCGCTGCAGGCGCCCGATTGGCGTCGAGGGGCGACTCGTCGGGGACCTCCCACGGGGCCATTTCGTCGGGTTCCTGCGCAGCTCCGGGCGGTCCGGCCGCTTCCCGCCCTGCCGCAGGCCCCAGGGTGCCGTCCAGCCCCATGTCGGGTTCCGGGGCCGGCCTGCGGACGGGTTCGGGTTCCCGCAGGGGTTCCTGCGTTTGTTCCGGCGCGGGTTCCTTCGCCGCCGGAGGGGCGGATTCCGATGCCGGAGGCATGTCCCACGGCGCGGGCTCGGCAGGG